>NZ_JBKFAV010000099.1:0-1412 GCF_053345825.1 Methylobacterium sp. C33D | reverse complement strand
GGACATGTGCGCGATCGCGTTCAAGCATGTCGGCCTGACGGTGGACGACCACCTGATCGTCGACCCGGCGCTGTTCCGCCCGGCGGAGGTCGAGGTGCTGCTGGGCAACCCGGCCAAGGCCAAGGCGGCCTTCGGCTGGGAGGCCGAGACCAGCCTCGAGGCGCTGATCACCGAGATGGTCGACGCCGACATCAAGCGCCTCAGCGCCAACGCTTAAGCCGACGCGCCAAGACATGAGGCGCATACTCATCACTGGCGCGTCAGGGTTCGTAGGGGCGCACGTTCTCCGGGCATTTCGGAATGCCTTCGCCTCGGCCGATATCCTGGGCGTGGGTCGCCGCGCCTCCCTCAACGTACCCGATGGGGTTACTTATGACTCCCTAGATCTCGTCGATTCAGTCGCAGTCGGCCGCCGAGTTAAGTCGTTCCGGCCAACGGAAGTGCTTCATCTTGCGGCTGAATCGTCGATTGTTCGCGCCGATCAATCAAAGTTCGACACGTGGCGCATCAATTTCGGCGCACTGTACAATTTAGTCGATGCGGTCGAGCGAGCCGGACAAGCCTGCACCTTCGCATTCGTGAGCTCAAGCGAGGTCTACGGAAGCGCGTTCAACGAGCATTGTCCAGCCACTGAAAAGTTGGCACCGCAGCCGATGAACGCCTATGCGCGCTCCAAATGGATAGGGGAACAGCTGTTTGTTAGATCAACCGAAGGGACGTGTATCAAACCGATCGTGCTCCGCCCGTTCAATCACATCGGCCCGGGCCAGGACTTGGCATTTGCGGTGCCCTCCTTCGCCCACCAGATCGCGTTGATCGAAGCCGGGCGGCAACCTCCTATCGTCGAGATAGGCAACCTCTCCTCGCAGCGCGATTTCCTTGATGTTTCGGACGTCGTTGACGCCTACATCGGGATCTTCCGGTGCGCGGCCACGTTTGATGACCCGCAAATCTTCAACATCTGCTCCGGTCAGCCACGCAGCATCGAGAGCATCCTGACTATCCTCGCAGGGCTGTCCCGTGTCGCCTTCGAGATCCGACCAGCGCCCAACCGGATACGGAGATCCGACGTGCCGCTGGCGTATGGGGACGCCAGTCGCCTACGGCAGGCTACGGGCTGGTCGCCGAAGACCGATGTGACGACGTCTCTGGCCCGGATCTTGGACGATGCTCGGACGCAGGTAGCTCGCATCAGATCCTGAAAGAGACAGCGGAGAAATAAGTGCACGATCTGAGCGAACGAGTCCTACCCATAATCCTGTGCGGCGGGACGGGGACGCGGCTGTGGCCGGCGTCGCGGGAGAGCATGCCCAAGCAGTTCGCCCGTCTGGTCGACGCCGAGCGCTCGACCTTCCAGGCGACGCTGGCGCGGGTGTCGGACGCCGCCGTCTTCGCCACGCCCACCGTCATCG
>NZ_JBKFAV010000098.1:0-1430 GCF_053345825.1 Methylobacterium sp. C33D | reverse complement strand
CCCCGCTCCTCGGCCTTGGCGCGGATGCGCGCCGCGTCGAGCCCGGCGCCGTCGTCGCGCACGCTCACCAGCACCTGGGCGCCGGCATGCTCGGCCGTCAGGGTGATCCGCCCGGTGGCGGGCTTGCCGGCGGCCGCGCGGCGCTCGGGCGCCTCGACGCCGTGGTCGATGGCGTTGCGGATCAGGTGGACGAGCGGGTCGGCCAGGCGCTCGATCACGGTCTTGTCGAGCTCGGTCTCCTCGCCGCCGGTGACGAACTCGACCGGCTTGCCGAGGTCGCGCGAGAGGTCGTGGACGAGGCGGCGGAAGCGGCCGAACAGGGCGCCGATGGCGACCATGCGGATGCTCATGGTGGTGTCGCGCAGGCGCGCCGAGAGGCGCTCGATCTCCTCCGCGACGGTCTTGAGGCCGGGATCGGCGTGCAGGCCGGCGAGCTGGCCGAGGCGGGCCTGGGCGATGACGAGTTCGCCGACCCGGTCCATCAGCTCGTCGAGCCGCTCCGCCTCGACCCGCACGCTGCTGGCCGGCCGGTCCTCGGCTCGCCGCGCCGCCGCGGGCGCCCGGACGTCGGACCCGGCGGCGACCGGGGCCGCCGCGGCCGGAGCGGGGCCGGCCGGAGCGGGACCGGCCGGAACGGGAATGGCCGGAGCGGGGTCGCGCGCCTCGGCCGCCTCCGGTGCGGCGTCCGGCAGCGCCGGACCGGCCGGCTCCAGGGTCAGGACCATCTCGTCGCGCACGAACAGGAACACGTCCTCGACCGCCGCGCGGGTCGCGGGCCCGCGCAGGGTCACGTCCCAGCCGAGGACGAGGCTCTCGGGATCGAGGCCGGGGAGTTCGGGCAGGGCGTCGAGGCGCGGCACGACCGTGCAGGGGCCGAGGTCGCGCAGCTCGTCGAGGAGGGCCAGCGGGTTGGTGCCGTTGCGCAGGACGTCCGGGGCGAAGGCGACGCCGATTTGCCAGCCGTCCCCGGCGGGCCGGGCGGCCGCGCCGGCCGGGAGGGCGGGTGCCGCGGGGACGCCGGCGGCGGTGGCGGCGGCGGTGGCGGTGGTGACGGCGGCGGCGCCGAGGAGCTGCTCGAGCTCGGCCAGGATGGCTTCGCCGATGATCGGGGCGCTGGCCTCGGGCTCCTCGATGAGGCCGCGGATGTAGTCCTTGGCGGAGAGCGAGACGTTGACGAGGTCGCGGCCGACCGGGACCTCGCCGCGGCGGACGCGGTCGAAGGCGGTCTCGAAGTCGTGGGTGAAGGCGGCGACCTGCTCGAAGCCGAACATGGCGCCCGAGCCCTTGATCGTGTGCAGGGCGCGGAAGGCGGTGTCGATCAGGGCCCGGTCCTCGGGCCGGTCGCCCAGGTCGAGCAGCGTCGCCTCCAGGCACGCGAGCAGCTCGGCCGCCTCCGCGCGAAAGATCTCCGTCGGTTCCAGAGCAGTCAT
>NZ_JBKFAV010000097.1:0-1478 GCF_053345825.1 Methylobacterium sp. C33D | reverse complement strand
TGGCCGCCATCTCCTCCATCGACGCCGACGCCTCCTCGGTCGAGGCCGCCTGCTCGGTCGAGCCCTGCGACAGCTGCTCCGCCGACGCCGACAGCTCCTGTGACCCCGCAGACACGTTGCTCGCGGCGTTGACCACTTGGCCGACCACCTCGCGCAGCTTCACGTTCATCGCCTGGATCGCCTGCAGGAGGTCGGACACCTCGTCGCGACCGGTCACGGCCACGTCCCGGGTCAGGTCGCCGGCGGCTACGCTCTGGGCGGCGGAGACCGCCTTCGACAGGCCGCGGGAGATCGTGATCGCGATCCAGAGCGCCATGGCGAGGCCGAGCACGACGGCACCGGCCACGACGGCGATCATGATCGTGCGGGTCGACTCGAAGGCCGCCTGGGTGCTCTGCACGAAGCCCTGCGCCACGTTCTCCTCGTAGGTGCGCAGCTTGACCACGTCCTCGAGCACCGCCTTGCGGGCATCGGTGAACGGGCCGACGTAAGACTGGAGCGCCTTGGCGTCCGTGTTCGCCAGTCCGAGGGCGAAGACCTTGTCGGCCGAGGGCGTCCAGGCCTTCACGGCGGCGTTGAGGGCGTTGACGGCATCGACCAGCCCGGTTCCGCGCGACGTCTCGATGAACTTGGCGAGATCGCGCTCCAGCGTGGCCTTGGTCTCCTTGAACTCCCCGGCGATCTTCGCGAGCAGCGCGTCGTCGGTGATCACGATCTCGCGGTAGATCTCGCCGCGCAGACGGACCATCTTCAGTTCGATCGCGCCGATCTGGGCCCGGTCCTCGATCGAGAGGTCGGGCCGCGCCTTGATGTCGTCGATCCTGGCCATCACCGCCGTGAAGGCGCTCAGCTGCTCGCCGGTTGCGATCGCATTGGCGGTGTTGTTGCCGTTCTGGATGGCGAACTCCATGCCCTTGGTGACGGCTTCGCTGAGCTTGGACCAGTCGTCACGCAGGGGCTGGACACGGGCACGCTCGTCGACCGGGACGAGGTCCTGATAGTCCTTGAACAGCGCCTGGAACTTGGCGTCGTGCGCCCGGAAATCGGCGAACAGCTTCTCGCGGGCCGCGTTGGTCGGCTCCAGCATCGACCGCGCGAACATCCGAGCGGCATCGAAGGACATCGACTCGAAGCGCAGGACGCGCTGGACCTGGGTGAACGGACGGGCCGCGAAGGCCTGCATCCGATCGTTGGAACCACTCAGGCTCGATACGGCGAGGTAGCCGGCACCGCCCAGGAGCAGCAGGATCAACCCGAAGGCGATCCCGAGCTTGGCCTTGATTGTGAAACGCATCGTACTCTCCCTACACGCGCACGGGATTTCGAAAGGACTGCAACAGGGTCTCGACAGGACCGCGACGGGACTTCAGTTGAGGATCTGCTCGAGTTCTGGGACGATGATGAAGTCGTCGCCGGCCTTGACGATGGCGCGGATGTACTCGGGCCGCCACGTCGTCCCGACCGGCGGCACCGCCTCG
>NZ_JBKFAV010000096.1:0-1488 GCF_053345825.1 Methylobacterium sp. C33D | reverse complement strand
GCGGCTGGAGCGGCTCCGGGACTGGTCCCGTTGCTCGACGACGACCGGGTTGTCACCGGCATGTGCACCCGAAAAGCCGCCGCGGCTTTCGGCCGTGTCCCGCTCAACGAGGGTGAGCGCGTCTCGATCACCGAAGTTGGCCATACAGCACCGACTCCTCTCAATATACTTAAGTAGTCATAGTAGGGACGAACGATCTACGGCCCGACTGAGACCCAAGAATTTCCGCTGTCAGATCAGTTCGATCTGCTTGGGGCATAAGGCGATCAGATTGATACTTGCTACTGCCCACATGCAACAAGCGCACTGTAAGGGCCGCCTTTAGACGAGGAGCACCAATTTTGAGACGCAACGTCCCTTGCCGATCGTCATCTCGCGGCCGGGCGGTCGGGTTTGATGACGGCTCAAGTCGATCTGTCATCCAGTTCGACGGGCCACCTACCGACTCGGCAAAGAAGGCCATCTCTCGCGATCCCGGCCGATGCGCTCTCTACGAGACCGCACACCGGCAAGGCTCTCGGTATTGCGGATGAGTGACCGTGCGAGACGCGTGGATGAGGCGCAGTAGCGGGAAATCGCCCTTACGCTCCGCTGGATGCAGAAGCTGCGGCATCTCTGCCGGCCAGCGCTGTCGGCGCTAAAGTGGCGTCGGACGAGATCGGCATATGACTAGGATGCGCGATCAATCCGGAGGCGGTACACGCGCTTCTTATAGGATGCAGGCTCTGCCCGGGCGATAGCCGCCGCCCTCGCCGTTGCCGCGATGGCATCGAGGCACGCGAGAGGCCCGGATAGACCTGGAACCCTGTAGCCTATCGAGCAGATCGCGAAGATCGACCTCGTGGGCGCCTACACGGAAGCCTTGCTCATGTCGCGGGCGACGAACCAGGCCCAGGCAACCGCGATGAGCACGGTGATCAGGGGGATGCCGACGGCGAAGACCAGCTTGAGAGCCATGATCGCGCTCCGGAACGCCAACCGCCGTAGAGGCAGAAAGCCCTGCTCGTGAAAGATGCTCGGATCCCGCGCTCGATGCGATCCGGCGCCTCTGTGGAAACGACCGAACCGGGTCATGGGTCGAGTCGCAGCCACGGGTTGGCCGGGATCCCTGACCGGTCGTCTGCGACGACAGCCACATCCGCCAATGCAGAAGCCCTGGAAGCGGAGCTTCCAGGGCTTCGTGGACCTCGCGGCCAGTTTGATCGGGCTGGGGATGCGAAGGTCAACCGGTCAGCTGCTCGTTCGGCGCTCAGCAGGGAGGAGAGGACCAACACCCCACCCCACCAACCGCGTCGCCCGGCAGAGATACCGGGCACAGCATGGCCGGATCTCAGTACGAACCAAACTTGTAGTTCAGGCCTGCGCGGACGACGGCGAACTCGGTGTTGGCGGCCGCACCGTTGAGGTAGGCGACACCGCGCGGCGGCAGCAGGTTCGGGATGAAGACGCCGCTGGCGGTGTTCTTCTGGCGATCGAGGTTCACGTACA
>NZ_JBKFAV010000095.1:0-1581 GCF_053345825.1 Methylobacterium sp. C33D | reverse complement strand
TGGCCGCCATCTCCTCCATCGACGCCGACGCCTCCTCGGTCGAGGCCGCCTGCTCGGTCGAGCCCTGCGACAGCTGCTCCGCCGACGCCGACAGCTCCTGTGACCCCGCAGACACGTTGCTCGCGGCCGCGCTCGCCTCGGCCACGACGGCGCGCAGCTTCGTCAGCATGGTCTGCAGGGCGAGCCCCATCGTGTCCCTGTCGGAGAGCGGCCTGGCCTCGACCGTGAGGTCGCCCCGCGCGATGGCGTTGGCGAGCGCGGCCGTCGCGTTCAGATTCTCGGTCATGCGGCCCATGGCGCCGACGAGGTCGCCGAGCTCGTCGTTCGACGTGACCTTCGCGGTCTGGCTCAGGTCACCCAGGGCCACCGCGTCGGCGAGGGTCACGGCGCGGCCGAGCCCGCGGGAGATCGAGAGGGCGAGCCAGGTGGCGATGCCGAGGCCGAGGAGGAGCGCCGCCGCCGCCACGCTCAGCAGGATGGTCTGGCCCTGGGCCGATTCGGCGGTGGCCTGGACCGCGGCCTCGTCCATGAAGCGCTTCTGCCGCTCGGCCAGGGTCTCGAACGCGTCGATCGCGGTCGTGCTCACCTTCGCGTACTCACCCGAGGCCAGCTCGGCCGCCTTCACCGAGGTCCCGGACTCCACGAGGGCGAGCGCGCGCTGGAACGAGGCCGCCCAGGTCGCGAACCGCTCGCGGACCCCCGTGACGGCGATGCCCGCCGCCTGGGCCGCCGGGGCGAGCTCCTCCAGGGACCGGTTGATCTCCTCGCGCGACTGCTTGGCGAGGGCGACACGCTGCTGCAGCGCCTCGACGCTCGTCGTCCCGGTCGCGGAGGTGAGCTGGCCCCAGGCCCGCTCGACCCGGCTCTTGAACACCGCGGCGACCCGCGCGAGCCGGTCCGCGGCCGGGCCCTGGGCCTCCGCCGGCGTGCCGATCAGCGCGTCGAGGTCCGTGCGCAGCGCGGCCAGCGCCGGACGGCCCGCGGCGTTGATCTCGGCCCAGGTCTTCCCGTTCGAGTTGTCGCGGGTCAGGTCCAGGGCGCGGGTCCCCAGCTCGTTCTGCTTCTCGAACTTGCCCGTCAGGTCCTCGAACAGGCGCCGGCCCTCGTCGGACATGAGGAGCGGCTTGACCTTGGCCAGGGCCGCGCTGGCCTCGGCCCGGTTGTTCGTCACGCGCTTGGCGAATTCCGCCATCTGGGCGTCGTCCGGGCTGAGCAGGGCGCCGCGGACGTTGAACCCCGCGCGGATGGCGTTCGCCTTGCCCTCGAGGACCAGCTTCTGCACCTCGGCGCGGCTGAGGACGTACTTCATCGTGGTGTCGGCCGCGGTGAGCCGCTGGTAGCCGACGCCGCTGGCGGCTCCGAGGAGGACGAGGATCGCGCCGAAGCCGACCCCGAGCTTGGCCTTGATCGAGAAACGCATCGTACTGACCCCTACGCACACAACACTTGGAGAAGACCGCGACGGGACTTCAGTTGAGGATCTGCTCGAGTTCTGGGACGATGATGAAGTCGTCGCCGGCCTTGACGATGGCGCGGATGTACTCGGGCCGCCACGTCGTCCCGACCGGCGGCACCGCCTCG
>NZ_JBKFAV010000094.1:0-1615 GCF_053345825.1 Methylobacterium sp. C33D | reverse complement strand
GCCGCGAGCAACGTGTCTGCGGGGTCACAGGAGCTGTCGGCGTCGGCGGAGCAGCTGTCGCAGGGCTCGACCGAGCAGGCGGCCTCGACCGAGGAGGCGTCGGCGTCGATGGAGGAGATGGCGGCCAACGTGAAGCAGAACGCCGAGAACGCGAGCCAGACCGAGACGATCGCCCGGCAGTCGGCCCAGGACGCGGAGGCCAGCGGCGTGGCGGTCGGCCGGGCGGTCGAGGCCATGCAGACCATCGCCCAGAAGATCACCATCGTGCAGGAGATCGCCCGCCAGACCGATCTCCTGGCGCTGAACGCCGCCGTCGAGGCGGCCCGGGCGGGCGAGCACGGGCGCGGCTTCGCGGTGGTGGCCAGCGAGGTGCGCAAGCTGGCCGAGCGCAGCCAGGCGGCCGCGGCCGAGATCGGCACGCTCTCGGCCGACACCGTCAAGGCCGCCCAGCAGGCCGGCGACATGCTCGGACGGCTCGTGCCCGACATCAAGAAGACCGCCGGCCTGGTCGAGGAGATCACCGCCGCCTGCCGCGAGCAGGATGTCGGCTCGGGCCAGATCAACCAGGCGATCCAGCAGCTCGACAAGGTGACCCAGCAGAACGCCAGCGCCTCCGAGCAGGTCTCGGCCACCTCCGAGGAGCTGGCCACCCAGGCCGAGAAGCTGCAGGCGACGATCGCCTACTTCCGCATCACCGAGGCGCCGGGCGCGTCCCTGGCCGGTGTCCCTCTGGTAGGTGCTCCCCTGGCGGGCGTCGCCCAGGCGGTGACGCGGCTGCGGACGACGGCGGCGCGGATGGGCGCGGCCCCGGCGGGCGCGGCCTCGGCGGCGATCCGCTCGCCGAGCCCGAAGCGGGCGGGCGGGCGCGGCCCGGCCGGGGGCGGCGGCTTCGCCCTCGACATGGGCGAGGGCGACGCGCAGGACGCCGCCTTCACCCGCGTCGCCTGACGCCTCGCCCGACGCAGCGCCCGACGCCTCGCTCGGCGCCTCGCTCGGCGCGGCGCCCGAGACCCGGATCCGCGCGGCGCCAGGCCCCCGCGCGGATCCCGCCGTCGGCGCAAGACCGCAGCCGGGCCGGGCCGGGCCGGGCCGGGCCGGGCCGGGCCGCCGCAATCCATCCGGAGATCCCGCATGTCCAGTGTGTGGCAGTACCTGACCCTCGGCCTCGGTTCCGAGACCTTCGGGATCGACGTCGAGCACGTCCACGAGATCCTCGACTACCGGGTGCCGGCGGCGCTGCCGCAGGCGCCGGCCTTCCTGCTGGGGATGATCGACGTGCGCGGGCAGAGCTACCCGGTGGTCGACCTGCGGACCAAGCTCGGCCTGCCGCCGGTCGCGCGCACGCCGGCGACCCGGATCATCCTGCTCCACCTCCCGCTGCCGGGCCGGGCGCTGCGGGTGGGCCTCGTGGCCGACAGGGTCATCGAGGTGACCGAGCTCGACCGGGCCGAGATGGAGGCCGCGCCCGAGGTCGGCGGGCGCTGGAACGCGCGCTACATCGCGGGGATCGGCCGCCGCGGCGAGGCGTTCGTGGTGGTGTTCGACCTCGCCGCGCTGATGGACGGCGACGCCCCGGCCCTCGACGCCGCACCCCGGGCCGCCTGAGGGATCCCGC
>NZ_JBKFAV010000093.1:0-1830 GCF_053345825.1 Methylobacterium sp. C33D | reverse complement strand
CGGCACCTTCGCCAACGCCGCCGGCGCGACCCTCGCCGTCACGGGCGGCGGCAGCTACAGCCTCGCCGGCCCCCTCGCCAATGCCGGCCTCGTCGCCGTCGCCCAGACCGCCAGCCTCACCGCCTCCGGCGGCCTCAGCAATGCCGGCCTCGTGGCCAGCGACGGCACCCTCACCACAGACCTGACCAACACCGGCGTCGCCCGCCTGTCCGGACAGTTCAACGGCACGCTCACCAACGCCGGCCTCCTGCAGATCACCGGCCCGCTCGCCGGGCTCACCAGCCTGACCAACACCGGCGCCCTCGACCTCGGCGGCACCGCCTTCACGCTCACCGACCTCGCCGGCCCGGCCTCCGCCGTCCTCGGCAACGGCGCCCTCACGGTCTCCAACGCGGCCGCCTCCACCTACGCCGGCGCCATCCTGGAGACCGCCAGCCCGACCAGCCTGACCAAAACCGGCCCCGGCACGCTCACGCTCACCGGCCTCGGCCTGTTCTCCGGCCCGACCACCGTCCAGGCCGGTACGCTGTCGCTCAACGGGCTCTGGGCCTCGCCGGTCACCGTCGCGGCCGCCGGCACCCTGCGCGGCATCGGCACCATCGCGGCGCCGGTCACGGTCGCCGGCGCCCTGCGGCCGGGCAACTCCCCCGGCACGCTCACCGTCCTCGGCCCGGTGGCGTTCAACCCCGGCAGCAGCCTCGGCCTCGACATCGACGGCCCCGGCACCGGCACCGGCGCGGGCAGCTACGCCCGCCTCCTGGCGCTCGGCCCGACCGGCACGGTCTCGGCCAGCGGCACCCTGGTGCCGGAGCTGCGCGGCATCACCGGCAACGCGGGCAACAGCTTCACCCCCGCGCTCGGCCAGCGCTTCGGCGTGCTCACCGCGCAAGCCGGGCTGTCGGGCTCGTTCACCGGGCTCGCCCAGCCGGCGGCGGGCCTGCCGGCCGGCACGCGCTTCGACGCGCTCTACGCCGCCACCGGCCTCGACCTCGTGGTCACCCCCGCCGCCTACGGCAACCTCGCCGGCCTCGGCCTCGCCCAGACCGGCAACGCCCGGGCCGTGGGCGCGGCCCTCGACCTCGCCCGCCCGGCCGCCGGCACGCGGCCGGACGCGGCGCGGGCGCGGGTGTACGACCCGCTCTACGCGGCCAACCCGGCGACCCTGCCGGGCGGCTTGGCGAGCCTGTCGGGCCAGAGCTACGGCGACGCGGTGATGACCGACCTCGCCGCGCGCCGGCTGCTGGCCGACACGATCGACCGGCACCAGCGCGGGCTGGGCGGCGGCGCGAGCGCGTTCAGCGCGGGCGATCCGGGCCCGGGCCCGAACCGCACGGCGCTGCAGGTGCGCGGCGGCGCCGGGGCGGCGGCGGCGCCGCTGGCGGTGGGCGAGGGCCGGGTCTGGGCCGACGCGCTGTACGGGTTCGGCGCGCGCGCCGGCGACCGGGCGGCCACGGGCGCCGGGTTCGACGCGGGCGGGCTGCTGATGGGCGTCGACCGTCAGGTCGGGGCGGACACGCAGGTGGGCGGGGCGTTCAGCTACCTGCGCGAGGGCGGCACGTCCCGGGGCGCGGGGCTGGGCCGGTTCACCACCGACAGCTACGGCGGCACGCTCTACGCGAGCACGCGGCTCGGCGCGGTGATCCTGCGCGGCACCGCGGGGGTGTCGTACGCGGACGGGCGGGTCGACCGGACGGTGGCGCTGGGCACGGCGGTGTCGCAGGCCTCCGGGCTGTCGTCGGGCTGGAACGGCGGGGTGTCGGGCTTTGCCGGCTACGCGCTGGCGACCGGCCTGCCGGTAGAGCTCGTGCCGGAGGTGGGCTTCAGCTACGA
>NZ_JBKFAV010000092.1:0-1908 GCF_053345825.1 Methylobacterium sp. C33D | reverse complement strand
CGTAAGCGTCGTTCTCAGGCCACGGCCCTGAGGGGCTGCGGGGCGTAGGCCCAGGGCAGCAGGTCGTCGATATTGCTCTGCGGATGTCCGGCAACGATGCGGGTGATGACGTCGGTCAGGTAGGCCTGCGGCTCGACTCCGTTCAGCTTGCAGGTCTCGACCAGCGAGGCGACGACAGCCCAATGCCCGGCCCCACCGTCCGAGCCGGCAAACAGCGCGTTCTTCCGCGTCAGGGCCAGCGGCCGGATCGCCCGCTCGACCGTGTTGTTGTCGATCTCGACGCGGCCGTCGTCGAGGAAGAGAGACAGGCCGGCCCAGCGACTCAGCGCGTAGCGGATCGCCTCGGCGAGCTTGCTCTTCTGGCTGATCAGCCCGAGCTTGGTGGTGAGCCACGGCTCCAGCGCCGCCACGACCGGCCGGCTGCGGTCCTGACGCACGGCCCTCCGCTCGTCGGGGGAGCGCCCGCGGATCTCGCCCTCGATCCGATAGAGTTCGGCGATGCGGGCGAGCACCTCGGTCGCGATCGGCGCCGGGCCAGCCTTGGCCAGTTCGTAGAACCGGCGGCGCACGTGCGCCCAGCAGAAGGCCAAGCTCACAGCCTTGCGCGCAGCCAGGACCTTGTAGCCCGCGTAGCCATCGACCTGCAGCGTGCCCTCGAAGCCGGCGAGGTGACGGATCAGGTGTTCGGCCTTGCGGTCGGGCGCGTAGAGGTAGGCCACGCCGGGCGGATCGAGGCCGCCCCAGGGCCGGTCGTCGCGGGCGTAGGCGAACAGCTGGCCGGTCTTGGTCTGCCCGCGGCCCGGATCGAGCACCGGTGCCGTGGTCTCGTCGGCAAACAGCCGGTCCGACGCCTTCAGCCTCTCGAACAGCCGCGCGTGGACCGGGCGCAGCAGGAAGGCCGCCTTGCCCACCCAGTCGGCTAGCGTCGAACGGTCGAGGTTCACGCCCTGCCGGGCGTAGATCTGCGCCTGACGATAGAGCGGCAGGTGGTCGGCGTACTTGGACACCAGCACGTGAGCCACGCTCGCCTCGGTCGGGATCCCGCCCTCGACGAGGCGGGCGGGCGCGGGGGCCTGCACGATCACGTCCTCGCACGCCCGGCAGGCATACTTCGGCCGGCGGGTGACGACGACGCGGAACTGGGCCGGCACGATGTCGAGGCGCTCGGTGACGTCCTCGCCGATGACGTGGAGGTCGCCACGGCAACAGGGGCAGGTGCGGTCGTCGACGTCGAACATCCGTTCGACGCGCGGCAGGTGGGCCGGCAAGGCGCCGCGGTTGGCGCGGCGCTGCCGGGTGCGGGCCGCGCGGGCCGATGCATCGGCGGCGTCGGTCTCGGCAAGGCCCTCAGCCTCGATCTGCTCGGCCTCCTCCAGGCCCAGGAGCAACTGGTCGACGGGCAGGCTCTCGGCACGCCGTCCGAAGCGGTGACGCTGTAGCTCCCTGATGATCTGGTGCAGCCGGTCGATCTCGGCCTCGCGCGCCGCCACCATCGCCTTCAGGGCGGCGGGATCATCGGGCAGGCGCGCGCTCGGTTCGCTCACGGAACCGATTTGAGCATGAATCACAAGGCTTTGCCAGAGTGATCGACCTGGCGGATCAGCTCACGGCGACGGGAGCGCGCGTTGGCCGGGCCACGTGCACGCGCCGCCAATCGAGCCCTTCCAGAAGGGCCTGCAGTTGCGCTGCCGTCAGCCGCACCACCCCGTCGGTGACGGCCGGCCAGCAGAACTTGCCGTCCTCCAGCCGCTTCGACAGCAGGCACACGCCGGTGCCGTCGAAGTAGACGAGCTTGACCCGATCGGCGCGCCGCGCCCGGAAGACGTAGATCGCCCCGCTGAACGGGTCGGCGCCCAGGCTCTCGCGCACCAGCGCCGCCAGGCCGTCCGCGCCCTTGCGGAAGTCCAC
>NZ_JBKFAV010000091.1:0-1992 GCF_053345825.1 Methylobacterium sp. C33D | reverse complement strand
CGTGGATCAGAACCGGCGCCAGCTGCCCGACGAAGTCGGCGAGCTCGGCCGCGTCCCGCGGCAGGTACAGGCTGTCGAGGTTGGGCAGGTACAGGAACTCGGGGCCGCGATACGAGACGTGGACCTCCAGGTTGCGGGTCCGGTCGATCTGCAGCAGCACCACGCTCAGGCCCTCGGCCCGGGCCTGCGCGACCATGTCGTCGACGTGCCGCTGGATGCCCCCGCCCCACGAGTGCGTCACGTAGAGCAGCGCCCGCCCCGCGAAGTGCCGGGCCAGCCGCGCCCGGTCGAGCCGCGCCCGCCCGCGCCGGCCGGGATCGGCCTGGACGAACTGCCCGACCCGGGCCGGGTAGTCGGGATGCTTGGCGAGCAGCGCCGCCTGGCCCTGGTCGTACTCGCCGCCCGCGTCGAGCCCGAACGAGATCTGGCCGGCATGGTGGACGAACACGTCCTCGGCGAGCAGGTTGACGAAGCCGGCCTTGGTGGCGCGCAGGCACCAGTCGTTCTCCTCGCCGTAGCCCTTGCCGAAGGCCTCGGCGTCGAGGTCGCCGACGGCGTCGAGGGCGGCGGCGGTCATGTACATGCAGAAGCCGACGCCGGTGGGCACCGGCACGGCGCGGCCGCGGTTGACCTGCGCGGCCATGCGGTCGAGCTCGGGCCGGGCGATCTCGAGCGGCATGGTGTTGTTGGCGTTGAAGCGCGGGTAGGAGCAGATCGTGGCGTTGTTGGACAGGGGCGTGACGCTGCCCACGGGCAGCCCCGCGCCCATTCCCGCCTCTGCGCCTGCCCCAGCCCCTGCCTCCGTGCCGGACCCGGCCTGAGGGTCCGCCTGCGGTTCGGCGTGGGCGACGAGGCGGTCGAGCCAGTCGCCGAAGACTTCGGCGTCGGAGTTGAGCAGGACGACGGCGCGGCCCTGGCGCAGGCCGAGGGCGCGGTTGACCGAGCGGACGAAGCCGAGGTTCCGCTCGTTCTCGACGAGGTGGAACAGGCCGCGGCCGGCGAGGGCGGCGAGCTCCGCGGTGAGCTGCGGGTCGGGGGAGCGGTCGTTGACGGCGAGCAGGGTGAAGGGGGTGGCCTGGGGCGCCGACAGGCAGGCGTGGAGGGCGCGCAGGGTCTCGCCGCGGCCCTTGTAGACCGGGACGATGACGACGACGCGGGCCTGCGCGATGGGCAGGGCCGGGGGCAGGCGGTCCCACGCGTCGGAAGCGGGGGCCTCCATCGGCGGGTAGGTGCCGAGATCCTCGGGGCAGCCCATCAGCCCGGCGACCCGGCCCGTGCGCACGTAGTGCAGGAACGGCGACTCCCCCGGGGCGAGGAGGTGACCGTAGGTCTCCCGGTAGAACGCGATCGAGAAGGTCGCGCTCGGGTCGCGCCCCTCGTGCTGCCCGTAGGCGACGAAGTGGGCGAGCGGCCCGCCGGGGGCCTGGGCGGCGTCGGGGTTGCGCTTGGCGTAGAAGGCGGCGTCGAAGAACGGCGCGACCGTCCGGGCCTCGTCGGCCAGCGCCGCCTCCCGCGAATCCGGCGTGCCGTAGCGGGGGTGGAAGGCACCGGCCGCGATGTCGGTGCCGTGCATCAGCGCCGTGGCGAGGCGGTGCACGAGGGGCGCGAGGCCCGTCTCGCGCATCCCGGGATGCGCGTCGGCGTAGGCCTGCCCGTCGAAGTCGGGCCTGGGATTGCGGCCCTTCCGCCAGCCGGTGTCGCAGTAGTCGCGCACCGCGTCGTCGGCCTCCGACAGCCCGTAGCGCGCCCGGTAGAAGCCGTGGTCGAAATGCCCCGCCACCAGCCGCGCCTGCAGGTCCAGCAGCGCGTCCCGGTCGAGGGTCTCCCGCCCGATCGCCCCGAGCCAGCCGGTGTCCTCCACCGGTGCCCGCGCCGGCCGCAGCCCGCAGACCCGCAGCAGCGCCGCCAGCGTCGAGCGCCCCGGGCCGGGATCGCGCAGCTCCCGCCAGCCCGCCTCGGCGAAGTGCAGGAACGGCTCGCGCCCGCCCACGT
>NZ_JBKFAV010000090.1:0-2016 GCF_053345825.1 Methylobacterium sp. C33D | reverse complement strand
CGTGGATCAGAACCGGCGCCAGCTGCCCGACGAAGTCGGCGAGCTCGGCCGCGTCCCGCGGCAGGTACAGGCTGTCGAGGTTGGGCAGGTACAGGAACTCGGGGCCGCGATACGAGACGTGGACCTCGAGGTTGCGGGTCCGGTCGATCTGCAGCAGCACCACGCTCAGGCCCTCGGCCCGGGCCTGCGCGACCATGTCGTCGACGTGCCGCTGGATGCCCCCGCCCCAGCTGTGCGTCACGTAGAGCAGCGCCCGCCCCGCGAAGTGCCGGGCCAGCCGCGCCCGGTCGAGCCGCGCCCGCCCGCGCCGGCCGGGATCGGCCTGGACGAACTGCCCGACCCGGGCCGGGTAGTCCGGATGCTTGGCGAGCAGGGCCGCCTGGCCCTGGTCGTACTCGCCGCCCGCGTCGAGCCCGAACGAGATCTGGCCGGCATGGTGGACGAACACGTCCTCGGCGAGCAGGTTGACGAAGCCGGCCTTGATGGCGCGCAGGCACCAGTCGTTCTCCTCGCCGTAGCCCTTGCCGAAGGCCTCGGCGTCGAGGTCGCCGACGGCGTCGAGGGCGGCGGCGGTCATGTACATGCAGAAGCCGACGCCGGTGGGCACCGGCACGGCGCGGCCGCGGTTGACCTGCGCGGCCATGCGGTCGAGCTCGGGCCGGGCGATCTCGAGCGGCATGGTGTTGTTGGCGTTGAAGCGCGGGTAGGAGCAGATCGTGGCGTTGTTGGACAAGGGCGTGACGCTGCCCACGGGCAGCCCCGCGCCCATTCCGCCCATTCCCGCCCCTGCCTCTACTCCTGCGCCTGCCGCCCCGCCGGACCCGGCCTGAGGGTCTGCCTGAGAGTCTGTCTGCGGTTCGGCGTGGGCGACGAGGCGGTCGAGCCAGTCGCCGAAGACTTCGGCGTCGGAGTTGAGCAGGACGACGGCGCGGCCCTGGCGCAGGCCGAGGGCGCGGTTGACCGAGCGGACGAAGCCGAGGTTCTGCTCGTTCTCGACGAGGTGGAACAGGCCGCGGCCGGCGAGGGCGGCGAGCTCCGCGGTGAGCTGCGGGTCGGGTGAGCGGTCGTTGACGGCGAGCAGGGTGAAGGGGGTGGCCTGGGGCGCCGACAGGCAGGCGTGGAGGGCGCGCAGGGTCTCGCCGCGGCCCTTGTAGACCGGGACGATGACGACGACGCGGGCCTGCGCGATGGGCAGGGCCGGGGGCAGGCGATCCCACGCGTCGGAAGCGGGGGCCTCCATCGGCGGATAGGTGCCGAGATCCTCGGGGCAGCCCATCAGCCCGGCGGCCCGGCCGGTCCGCACGTAGTGCAGGAACGGCGACTCCCCCGGGGCGAGGAGATGCCCGTAGGCGCGGCGGTAGAAGCGCGTCGAGAAGGTCTTGCTCGGGTCGCGGTCCTCCTCCTGGCCGTGGGACAGGAAGTGGATCGCCGGCCCGTTCTCGAAGCCGCCGGTGTCCGGGTAGCGCTTGAGGTACCAGGGCGCGTCGAAGAACGGCTCGATCAGGCGGGCCTGCTCGAACAGGTCGGCGTCCTCCTCGGCCGGCGGCGCGCCGTAGCGCGGATCGAAGGCCTCGCCCGCGAGGTCGTCGCCCCGCAGCAGGGCCCGGGCGAGGTGGTGGACGAAGGGCGCGAGGCCCGTCGCCGCCGCGGAGGGGTGGTGCGCGCGGTAGGCCCAGCCGTTGAAGTCGGGCCTGGGATTGCGGCCCTTCCGCCAGCCGGTGTCGCAGTAGTCGTGCACCGCGTCGTCGGCCTCCGACAGCCCGTAGCGCGCCCGGTAGAAGCCGTGGTCGAAATGCCCCGCCACCAGCCGCGCCTGCAGGTCCAGCAGCGCGTCCCGGTCGAGCGCCCCCTGCCCGATCGACCCGAGCCAGCCGGTGTCCTCCACCGGCGCCCGCGCCGGCCGCAGCCCGCAGACCCGCAGCAGCGCCGCCAGCGTCGAGCGCCCCGGGCCGGGATCGCGCAGCTCCCGCCAGCCCGCCTCGGCGAAGTGCAGGAACGGCTCGCGCCCGCCCACGT
>NZ_JBKFAV010000009.1:0-188148 GCF_053345825.1 Methylobacterium sp. C33D | reverse complement strand
GAAGGCACGTTCCCACGCGTTACTCACCCGTCCGCCGCTGACCCCGAAGGGCCCGCTCGACTTGCATGTGTTAAGCCTGCCGCCAGCGTTCGCTCTGAGCCAGGATCAAACTCTCACGTTGAAGAGAAAGATCCGGCCGATCACGTATATTCTCAGACGGAGCCTCACATCGACCAAGCATCCCGACGCTTCACAGCGCCAAAACACCCGTCGGTGAGCTCAGAAAGAAGAACAACAGATCGGCACAAGTCTACTCACGCCAGGCCCTAAGACCCGGCCGCAAGGACAAACGCCGCCCGCGTCTCCCTTCCTCATTCCAACTTGTCAAAGATCAGTAATCACTCTCGTAATTACCGGCTGAGGAGAAGTCAAGTACCTCGGCTCTCGCCAGATCTACTTTTCTAAACCTCTGGAAGTCCGCCCAACCCGTTCCGTTTCTCTTCCGGACCGCGTCGGGAGGCGCCGTATAAGCTGCCCCAGACTTCCGTGTCAACCGCTCTTTTCCCGGCGAAAGAACCGAACCGGCCGGGCCGGATCTCGGTGCCTCCGTCGACAGTACGCCGCGCGGAACGGCCCTGAGGCCCTTCGATGCGGCGCTGGACGATGGACGCTCCCTCAGTCGCCGGGCCCCGGTCGAACCTGGGCCCGCGCCCGACAGCGTCGCGATCCCGGAGGACCGGTGCTGGCCGGTGATGCTGAAGGAAGGACCGGCGGACGGCGTGCCGTCGTGGCCGGTGACAGGGATCTAGTGGTGCGGCCCGCGATGCGCAAGGGGCCGCGCGCAGGACGGCCAAGCCCGTGACGCACGGCTCGCCGCGCCCGGCCGGCTCCCGCGCCCGGCCCGAAGGCCGCCCGAGGACGGCGCGGCAGGCGCCTATCCGGGCACGCGGCGCCGCGCCCGCACCGTCCGCGATCGTCCGCGATCGTCCGCGATCGTCCGCGATCGTCCGCGATCGTCCGCGATCGTCCGCATCGGGGGGCGAGCGCGGATCCGCCGCCCTCGACGCCGTCACCCTCCACGCGCGTCCCGCCGGCGGGCCCGCCGGGTGGGCGAACGGGAGCTATTACCGTCTTAACCTAGGTCAATACGGTATTTATCTGAGGCTTAAATACGGAATTAGCATCTTTCCGACTATCCAGGCGCTGTTTCCCTGCCGCGCGTCGCCCGGCACTCACGCGAGGCCTGGCATGCGTCCGGATCCCCAGCCCGCCCGCCCGCCGCTCCGCGACGCGGGGCTCCCGATCCCGCCCGGGCGGGGCGGGGCGCGCGACCCCCTGGTGCCCTATCTCGACGCGGTCCGGCAGGGCTTCCTGATGATCGACCGCGGCGGGACGATCGTGGCGGCGAGCGCGCCGGCGCGGCGGCTCCTGGCGAGCCCGACCCTCGCGCCGGAGGTCGGCTCGGCCGCGCTGCCGCTGCTGCGGGCTCTCCGGGACGGGTCCGCCCCGGCGCGGCGCGCGACCCTGCGCGCCCTGCGCGGCGCGCTGACCCGGCGGCAGCCCGCCCTGTTCGAGGTGCAGCGCCGGGACGACACGGTCCAGGTCGAGCTCCAACCCCTCGCGGAGGGCGGCTGGGTGGTCGCGCTGGAGGATGTCAGCACCCGCAAGGCCACCGAGGCCCGGGCCGACGCGATGGCGCGGCTCGACCCGCTCACCGGCCTGCCGAACCGCCTGCTCCTGCGCGAGCGCCTCGCCGAGGCGCTCGCCCGCCTCGCGCGCACCGGCGAGAGCTGCGCCCTGCTGCTCATCGACCTCGACCGGTTCAAGCCGGTCAACGACACCCTCGGCCACCCGGTCGGGGACGCGCTGCTGGCGACGGTCGCCGACCGCCTGCGCTCGACGGTGCGGGACACCGACACGGTGGCGCGGATCGGGGGCGACGAGTTCGTCATCCTGCAGGCCGGGATCCGCGACGCGGCCGGCACGCAGGCCCTCGCCCGCCGCGTCGTCGACCTGATCGGCCGGACCTACATGGTGGAGGGCCATCTCCTGACGATCGGCGCCAGCGTCGGCGTGGCGCTCGCTCCCGCGGACGGCGCCGATGCCGAACGGCTCCTGAAGAACGCCGACCTCGCCCTCTACCGGGCCAAGCTCGACGGCCGCGGCACCTACCGGTTCTTCGAGCCGGAGATGGACGCGCGCATGCAGGCGCGCCGGACGCTCGAGCTCGACATGCGCCAAGCGCTGGCCCGCCGGGAATTCCAGCTGCACTACCAGCCGCAGATGCAGCTCGCGAGCGGCACGCTGATCGGCTGCGAGGCCCTGATCCGGTGGCGCCATCCCGACCGCGGGCTGGTCTCGCCCCTCGACTTCATCCCGCTGGCCGAGGAGATCGGGCTCATCGTCCCGATCGGCGAGTGGGTCGTCCGCCAGGCCTGCCGGGACGCCATGTCCTGGCCGGATCCGATGTCAGTGGCGGTCAACGTCTCGCCCGCGCAGTTCAAGAGCGACCGGCTCGTGGAGACGATCATCTCGGCCCTGGCGGGTTCGGGGCTGCCGCCCCGGCGGCTCGAGGTCGAGATCACCGAGGGCGTGCTGCTGCAGGAGAACGACCGGACGCTCCAGACCCTGCACCGGCTGCGGGAGCTCGGCGTGCGCGTCTCCATGGACGATTTCGGCACCGGCTACTCCTCGCTCAGCTACCTGCGCTCGTTCCCCTTCGACAAGATCAAGATCGACCGGTCCTTTGTGAAGGACCTGACCAGCAAGCCGGACGGCGAGGCGATCATCCGGGCCATCGCGGGGCTGGGGAAGAGCCTCGGCATGACCACCGTCGCCGAGGGCGTCGAGACGTCGGAGCAGATGCAGCGCATCCGCCTGGAGGGCTGCACCGACGTGCAGGGCTACCTGATCAGCAAGCCCGTTCCCGCCGAGGACCTGCGCCAGGTCTTCGCCGCCTTCCCGCAGGCCTGACTCCCCGCCCCTCCCCTCCCGGACGCGAAGCCATGAGCGACCTCTACCGCCTCGTCTACGCCAGCAAGAACCTGCTCCAGGGGCCGGAGGCGATGGCCGCGGTCCGGCAGATCCTGGACGCGTCCCGGCGGAACAACGCCGCGCTGGACGTGACCGGCGCCCTGATGTTCAACGCGGGCGCCTTCGCGCAGGTGCTGGAGGGCCCGCGGCGGGGCGTCGAGGCGACCTTCGAGCGGATCCAGCGCGACCTGCGGCACGACGACGTCACGGTCCTGCAATGCGGCCCGGCCGAGAGCCGCGGCTTCGCGAACTGGTCGATGGCGTTCGTGGGCGCGTCGCGCAGCGGTCAGGCGCTCTTCAGCGGCCTCGGGACCGAGAGCGGGTTCGACCTCGCGCGGCTCGACGGCGACCGGGTCTTCACCATGCTGCACGGCCTCGTGCTCGAGGAGGAGGGATACCCGGCTCGGCCGGGACGCGCGGCGCGACCGAGGCCGCCCTCAGCGTGCTCAAGGCGGCGCTGGCGAGCGAGCGGCAGCGCACGACCGAGTTGCGGACGGAGATCGACGCCCTGCGCGTCGCGCTGGCCGCGTCCGAGGACCGTCACGACGCGCTGCGCGACGAGCGGGACCTGTGGGCCGGACGGGCCGGCCTGCTCGCCCGCGCCCTGGCGCAGGAGGCCGACGCTGTGTGCGCCGCCGCACCGGTCGAGGCGGGCGAGCGGCCCCCGGCGCTGCACGGGGCCCGCGCCGCCTGAAACCGCCGCGGCGGGCGGGCGAAGAGGCGTCATCGTGGCCGATCCTGAGGGACCCGATGACGCTGCTGCACGACCTCACGGGTGCGTCCCCCGGCATGACCGGGATCGCTCTGCTCCTGCGCCTGTCCGCCATCGGCGCGGCGCTGGCCGGGACCGCCGGCACCTTCGCGTATGCCGGCGGCTGGCTCTCGCCCGGCCTGCTCACGCCGGCCCGGATCATCGACCGGTTCGAGCAGGTGAACGGGCCGCATCCCGGCTTCCGGCGCAACCACGCCAAGGGGATGTGCGTCGCGGGCCGCTTCACGGGCAGCGGCGCGGGCGCGCGCCTCTCGAAGGCGGGCCTGTTCGCGGCGGGACGCGTGACGCCGGTCGAGGGGCGGGTGGCGCTGGCCGGCGGCCAGCCCTACGCGGCCGACGCCGCCGCCACCGTCCGCAGCCTCGCCCTGCGCTTCCGGTTGCCCGACGGCGAGGAGTGGCGCACCGGCATGAACAACATCCCGGTCTTTCCGGTGCGCACGCCCGAGGCCTTCTACGCGCAGCTCCTCGCGGCCAGGCCCGATCCCACCACCGGCAAGCCGGATCCGGAGCGCCTGAAGGCCTTCTTCGCCGACCATCCGGAGAGCGCGAAGGCGGCCGCGCTGATCAAGGCCCGGACGGTGACCGCGGGTTTCGCCGACAGCACCTACTGGAGCCTCAACGCCTTCCGGTTCGTCGCCGCGGACGGCGCCGCCCGGCCGGTGCGCTGGGCCATGGTCCCCGAGCCGGCGCCGGCGGCCGAGGCCGCGCCGGGCGACGCGAACGCCCTGTTCGACGCGCTCGCCGCGCAGCTCGCGCAGGGCCCGCGCCGCTGGCACCTGATCGTCACGCTCGGCCAGGCCGGCGACCCGACCGCCGACGCGACGCGGCCCTGGCCCGCCGACCGCGAGACCGTCGATGTCGGCACCCTCACCCTCACGGCGGCGGCGCCGGAGGCCGCCGCCACCTGCCGCGACATCAACTTCGATCCGCTGGTGCTGCCGGACGGCATCGCGCCGAGCGACGACCCGCTGCTGAGCGCCCGGTCGGCGGCCTACGCCCAGTCCGTCACCCGCCGCGCCGGCGAGGCCAAGACGCCGAGCGCCGTCACCGGCGCCGCGATCCACGGAGCCGCCCTGTGACCGAGCCCGACCGCTTCAACCGGCCCGCGCGCCTGCTCCACTGGACCATGGCGGCGCTGATCCTGGCCATGCTGCTGATCGGCGTCGCCATGGTGACCTCCCTCGCCGATTACGGCACCCTCGTCGCCCTGCACCGGCCGCTCGGGATCCTGATCCTGGTCCTCGCCGGGTTCCGGCTCGCCAATCGCTGGCGCCACGCGCCGCCGCCGCTGCCGACGGATCTTCCGGGCTGGCAGAAGCGCGCCGCCCACGGCTCGCACATCCTGCTCTACGGCCTCATGCTGGCCATGCCGCTCATCGGCTGGGCGATGCTGTCGGCGGCGCGCTATCCCGTCATCCTCGCCGGCCCGGTGGTCCTGCCGCCGATCCTGCCGCAGGACCCGGCGCTGTACGCGGTCCTGCGCCGGCTCCACACCGCGCTGGCCTACGGACTGTTCGCCGTGATCCTCGCGCATCTCGCGGCGGCGCTGCTGCACGCGCTGATCCGCCAGGACGGGGTCTTCGCCAGCATGGCACCCTGGCGGTCGACGCGGTCCGGGACCGCCGCGCCGCCGCGGCGGCGCTCTCGTTCTCTTGAAAGTCTGATCCGTTCTCCATAAAGAACGCTCGCCCGGTCCGGTAGGACCGGGCGAGCGGTCACGGCGTGGAGGACGCGGCGATGTCAGAGGGATTAGCGGCCCGTACCGTAGCGGCGGCCAACGGCGTGGCCCAGGACGCGGCCTTCGGCGCGGTGATCGCGCCGATCCACCTGTCGACGACCTTCAAGTTCCCGGCCTTCGAGCAGCCCGGCCCCTACGATTACTCGCGCCTGGGCAACCCGACCCGGGACGCGCTGGCCGACACGATCGCCAAGCTCGAGGGCGGCGCCCGCGCCGTCCTGGTGGCGAGCGGCATGGCGGCCCTCGACCTCGCCCTGTCGAGCCTGCGGCCCGGCGATCTCCTGGTCGCGCCGCACGATTGCTACGGCGGAACCCACCGCCTGCTCAGCTTCCGCGCGGAGCGGGGCCATTACCGCGTCGCCTTCGTCGACCAGACCGATCCGGACGCGCTGGCGGCGGCCCTGGCGCAGGGGCCGAAGGTCGTGCTGCTCGAGACGCCGAGCAACCCGCTGATGCGCGTGGTCGATGTCCGGCGGATCACCGCGGCCGCGAAGGCGGCCGGCGCGCTGGCGGTGGTGGACAACACCTTCCTGTCGCCCGCCCTGCAGCAGCCGATCGCCCTCGGGGCGGACCTCGTCGTCCACTCCACCACCAAGTTCCTGAACGGCCATTCCGACGTGATCGGCGGGGCCGTGATCGCCGCCGACAAGGCGATGGGCGAGGACCTCGCCGCCTGGGCGAACACGATCGGCGTGACCGGCTCGCCCCTCGACGCCTACCTGACGCTCCGGGGCCTGCGCACCCTGTTCGTCCGGGTGGAGCAGCAGCAGCGCAACGCCGCCGCCCTGGCGGCCTTCCTCGACGCCCATCCGGCGGTGGCCCGGGTGCACTATCCGGGCCTGCCCACGCATCCGGGGCACGCCCTGGCCAAGGCCCAGCAGGCGGGTTTCGGGGCGATGCTGAGCTTCGAGCTGGCCGGCGGCCGCGACGCGGTGAGAACCTTCGTGGAGGCCCTGCGGGTGTTCACGCTGGCCGAGTCGCTCGGCGGCGTCGAGAGCCTGATCGCCCACCCGCCGACCATGACGCACGCGGCCATGGACCCGGAGGCGCGGGCCATCGCGGGCATCACCGACGGGCTGCTGCGCCTGTCGGTCGGCCTGGAGGCGGAGGCCGACCTGCTGGCCGACCTGTCGCGGGCCTTCAAGGCCCTGGACGGTTGAGCCGGCCGGTCACTCCTCCTCGACCACGCTGAACCCGGACTCGTCCTCGACCACCCGGAAACGGGCGAGCTGCACGGTCCGGGAGCGCTCGGCCGCCTCGTCGCGGCACTTGTCGACATGAGCGGCGCGGTTGACCACCTGCAGGTTCGGCGCGCCCCAGTAGCCGAGAAGCTCCGGCCAGGGCGCGTCGCGGTGCTCCCGCCAGACCCGGTAGAGCGGCAGCAGGTGGTCGACCTCGGCCGTTCTCAGCAGGCGCTTGCCGGTGGTGGTGCAGCGGTGGCGCTGGCGCAGCTTGAGCGCCCGGACCTGGGCGTGGGGCGCGATCCAGAATTTCCAGGCCGCCACACAGGCCGCGTGCCAGCCGGCATTGGTGTTGGGCGCGCCGCGCGCCCAGAGATCCCGGTGCCAGCCGAACCGGTAGACCGGCTGGCCGCAGATGCAGCAGGCCCCGCGGCCGCGGGCGAAGGCCGGATCGCGGAACGGCGCGGGCGGCGTGCGGAAGCTCCCGGCCCGCCCCTCTACGCCGATCTGCCAGGCCCAGCCCTCCGGCGTGCCGGACCGGGCCGCCAGCGCCCGGGCGAGCCGGTCGGCCCGGAGGATGTGGTTGCGCCAGTAGCTCTCGACGGCGAGCCGCGGCGTCGGCGGGATCAGGGGCCGCGCGAGGGCGTGCTGCAGGACCGGCGCCGGGAAGATCGCCGGCAGGGCCTTCTCCAGCCGTTTCCGGGCCTGCACGTTGCGGAGGGTGCGCCAGCTCGATGTCGTCATGCCGGACCGGTGGTACCCCGGCCGTCGCGGCGCCGCGACGGCGCCGGTGCAACAGCTCGCCGGTCCCGCGCGGTCGCCGCTCAGGGTTAAGAAAATGTTTCCCGTGAAACATCGCGCCGCCCGACGGGCCCGGCGCGGCCGCGCCGGTCCGGCTCAGAGATCCACCGCCATCGACAGCAGGTAGGTGCGCGGCGCGCCCTGGAAGAAGGTGCCGAACGAGGCGACCCCGGTCCAGTACCGCGCGTCGGTCACGTTGAGGACGCTGGCCCGGAAGGTCGTCGGCCGCCCGGCGACGCGCGTCGTGTAGCGCAGGCCGAGGTCGAGGCGCGCCCAGTCCGGCAGGGCCTGGGTGTTCGCGAGGTCGACGAACTGTCGCCCGGTATAGATGACCGCGCCGTTGAGCGTCAGGCCGGGCAGCCCGGGCAGGTCCCACTCGGCCCCCAGGCTCGCCTGGACCTCCGGCACGCCGATCGGCCGGTGCCCGCGATTGGCGGCGAGCGCCGTCCTGACGAGGCGTCCGTCCAGCAGGGTCACGCCGCCGACCACCCGGACCTGCGGGGTGATCGCGCCGAACAGGTTCAGCTCGAGCCCGCCGACGCGCTGCTCGGCGGTCGCCGCGAAGCGCCCCTGCGGGCCGAGCTCGCCCGCGGGCTTGGTGATCCGGAAGGCGCCGAGCGTGGCGCCGAACTGGCCGAGATCGAGCTTCACGCCGGCCTCGACCTGCCGGGCCACGTAGGGGGCCAGGATCGTGCCGGAATTGGTCGCCACCGCCGGGGCCACGTCGCCGCGGCTCAGGCCCTCGATGTAGTTGCCGTAGAGCGAGACCGAATCCCAGGGCCGCACCACGAGGCCGACCATCGGGGTCGTGGCGCTCCTGTCGTAGGACGAGGCCAGCGTGCCGACATTCGACACGTAGTTGTGCGCCTCCACGCGCTGGCGGCGCACGCCCAGGGTCAGCAGGACGCGCTCGTCGAGGGCCGACAGCGTGTCGGCCACCGCGATCCCCGACAGGGTGCTGTCGGACAGGCGGGGCCGGCCGACGCCGTAGATCGGCGCGATGTACGGGACGAGGGCCGGCGCGTAGAGGTTCGACAGGTAGGCGCCCCGGCCGGGCGAGAACCGCCGTCCCGTCGCCTCGTCGTACACGGAGCCCTGCACCGTCAGGGCGTGGCGGATGAAGCCGGTCTCGAACCGGGCCCGGACGCCGCCGTCGTAGGTGAGCCGGTCGACGTTCAGGGCGTAGAATTGCGGCGTGCTGGTCGTGTCGCCGCGGCCGTTGAGGATCGTCGGCGCCGACTGGAAGTAGCGCTCCACCCCGGTCTGCCCGCCGCCGACATCCGCGAACAGCGTGACCTGATCGGTCAGGTCGTACTCGGTGCGCAGCAGGCCGCCGCGATCGTCGACGTCCGAGTATTCCCAGGGCTGGGTCAGGTTCAGGCGGCCGTCGGGCGCCCGCGGCACGGGCACGCCGGCCCGCAGGAGGAACGGGCGCAGCGGCGCGTCGAAGCGGTCGGTCTGCGCCAGCAGGTAGAGCCACGCGCGGAACCGGTCGCCCTGGTAGTCGAGGGCGAGGGCCCCGACGCCGGTCGTCTCGGTCTGGCGGTCGAAGGGCGTGGCGCCGCCGTGCAGGCTGCCGACGACGCGGGCCCCCCATTCCCGGCCCGGCCCCCAGCGGCGGGCGACGTCGGCCTGGCTGCCGCCCCAGGCGGACGAGCCGTAATCCAGTGTGACGCGGGTCAGGTCCGCGCCGGCCCGCTTGGGCACGATGTTGACCACGCCGCCGACCGCGCCGTTCGGCGACACGCCGGTGAGGGCGGCGGACGGCCCCTTCAGGACCTCGATGCGCTCCACGTAGTCGGTGAAGATGCGGAAGCTCGGGGCGATGCCGTAGAGGCCGTCGAAGGCGACCTCGCCGCTGGTGTTCTCGTTGGACGGGAAGCCCCGGATGGAGAAGGAATCGAACGGCGCCCCCGTGGTCTGGGTGGCGCGCACCGACGGGTCGAGGACCAGGGCTTCGGACACCGTCCGCGCCTGCCGGTCCCGGACGAGCGTGTCGGTGTAGCTCGCGATGCTGAAGGGCGCCTTCTGCGTCTCGGTATCGCCCAGCAGGCCGAGGCGCCCGCCCCGCGCCACCTGACCGCCGGCATAGGCCGGGACCGGGCCGCGCGGCTCGGCCGCGCTCGCGACCGAGAGCTCGTCGAGCTGGACGTCCCGCCCCGCCCCGGCCTCCTCGGCGCGGGCGGCGTGCAGCCCGGCCCCGACGAAGCCCAGCAGGACGGCCATCGGGAGAACCGGCCGGGCCGCGCGCCGCCGGCGCCGGGTCCGCGCGGAAGCAGGCACTGAGAAGTCGTGGGACCGCATTGTCGTGACGAAGGCTCCGAATCACGGAGCAAGGCAGCAAATATCTCTACATGTGTCAAAAATACATTTGGAGTAATTACAATTCTACTCGGATCAGGCCGGACGGATCTGCGCGATCGACATTGAGTACGCTCTATACTGACTTCCTTCGTCGAACGACATCTCCATCAGGGCTTCGACCATCATCGCACGGTCGAGTCGGCGCTTTCGCGGAAGGCCGGGCCGGATCTCGTCCGAGACGCGCGGCCGGGATCGTCGGGCCGGGCGGGGCGCGCGGGGCTCGACCCGGCCGCGATCGGGTGTGGATCGTGCGCGTCCGATCGGGTCGCCGCGGCGGGGACCGGGGCGCCCGGTTGCCAGGGTTGCCCACCCCGCCTAGACGGGCCCGGCGCGAATTTTGCCCGTCACCCCTCCTCTTGTGCAGAGGTTCCCCCGTGATCACCGGTCCGTGCCTCATCGTCCAGCCGATCCACGCGGCGGGCCTCGACCGGTTGCGCGCGGCCGGGCTGGAGCCCCGCCCGGCGAGCGGGACCGATCCCGGGACGCTGGCCCGCGAGGTTGCCGACTGCGTCGCCGTCGTCACCCGCAACACCGGCTTCCCGGCCCGCGCCATCGCGGCGGCGCCGGCCCTACGGGTGATCGGCGTGCACGGCACCGGCACCGACCACGTCGCCACCGCCGAGGCGACCGGGGCCGGGATCGTCGTGGTCAACACGCCCGGCGCCAACGCCGTCTCGGTGGCCGAGCAGACGCTGGCGCTGATCTTCGCCCTGGCCAAGGCCCTGCCGGAGGCCGACCGCTCGGTCCGGGCCGGCGACGACAGCTTCAAGTTCACCGCCCGGCTGGTCGAGCTCGCCGGCCTGACGCTGGGCCTCGTCGGCTTCGGGGCGATCGGGCAGGCGACCGCCCGGCTCGCCGGCGCCCTGGGCCTGCGGGTGCTGGCCTACGGCCCGAGCCGCCCGGACGCCGATTTCGCCAATGCCGGCGCCCTGCGGGCCGCCTCGGTCGACGCGCTCCTGGCGGAGTCCGACATCGTCTCCCTGCACGTGCCGCTGACCCCGGGCACCCGCGGCCTGATCGGCCGGGACCAGCTCGCCCGGATGAAGCGGGACGCCTTCCTGATCAACACCAGCCGCGGCGGCCTGATCGACGAGGCGGCCCTGGTGGAGGCGCTGGAGGCCGGCACGATCGCGGGCGCCGGGCTCGACGTCTTCGCCCAGGAGCCGCTGCCGGTCGACCACCCGCTGGCCCGCCAGCCCCGGGCGATCCTGACGCCCCATGTCGGCGGCTCCACCGGGGCGGCCCTGATCCGCACCGCCGAGACCGCCGCGGCCCGCGTGGTCGACGTCCTCGCCGGCCGGCGGCCGGGCGGGCTGGTCAACCCGGACGTCTGGGAGCGGCGGCGCGGGGTGTGATGGCCCCCCTCTCTCCCGTGCGGGAAGAGGGTTGGGGAGAGGGACGAGAGGCTTCGGGATCGGGCACCCGATCGACGCGATTCCAGGGGGAAGCCTCGTCCGGTGAGGTCTCACCCCTCACCCTGTCCCTCTCCCGCACGGGAGAGGGGACCCGCGGCCGATCCTGACGGCGCGGCCGTCGTGGCCGGCCCGGATCACGGTGTTTCGTCCGGACCGCGACCGCCCGCCGCGCGCCGTGTCATGCAATCGTCGCAGACGGGCCGGAAAGCCACCCGCTGCATCCGAGGCCAGAGAGGGCTCCATGGACTTCCACCGCCGCTTCACGGTCCTGATGTGCGCCCCGGCCTTCGACCCGGACGATCTCGAGGGCGCGCGCGTCAACCAGATCGTGGCGGCCGTGGAGCAGCGCGGCTTCGAGGTGGTGCGCGCCCGGCGCGTCGAGGACGCGGCCATCGCGGTCCAGACCGATGCCGCGGTCGGCTGCCTCGTGGTCGACTGGGGCAAGCGCGGCCTCGACGGCAAGGCCGCCGCCCTCATCGACATGATGCGCCGGCGCGGCCTGGAGATGCCGATCGTCATCATGGTGCGCCGCAAGCGGCTGGAGGACATCCCGGTCGAGCTCCTCGACTTCATCGACGGCTACATCTTCCTCGCGGAGGAGACGCCGGAATTCATCGCCCGCGGCCTCGTCAGCCGGGTCACGCAGTACGCCGAGACGCTCAAGACGCCGTTCTTCGGCGCGCTCGTCGACTACGCCGAGAAGGGCAACCAGCTCTGGACCTGCCCGGGCCACAACGGCGGCATCTTCTACAACCGCTCGCCGATCGGCCGGATCTTCGTGGAGCACCTCGGCGAGGCGATCTTCCGCGACGACCTCGACAATTCGGTCCTCGACCTCGGCGACCTCCTGACCCACGAGGGACCGGCGCTGAAGGCCCAGAAGGAGGCCGCCAAGATCTTCGGGGCGGAGAAGACCTACTTCGTCCTCAACGGCACCTCCGCCTCCAACAAGATCGTCCTGTCCTCCCTGGTGGCGGAGGACGACCTCGTCCTGTTCGACCGCAACAACCACAAGGCGGCCCACCACGGCGCCCTGTTCCTGGGCGGCGGCATCCCGATCTTCCTGGAGACCGACCGCAACGCCTACGGGCTGATCGGGCCGATCTTCCACGAGGCCCTGGACGAGACCCGGATCCGGGAGAAGATCCGCCGCAACCCGCTGGTGACCGACCCGGAGGCGTGGCGCCGGGAGCGGCCGTTCCGGGTCGCGGTGATCGAGCAGTGCACCTACGACGGCACGATCTACGACGCGCAAGCGATCCTGGAGAAGATCGGCCACCTCTGCGACTACATCCTGTTCGACGAGGCCTGGGCGGGCTTCATGAAGTTCCACCCGCTCTACGCGCGGCGCTTCGCCATGGGGCTGACCGGCCTCGACGAGACCTCGCCCGGCATCGTCGCCACGCAGTCGACCCACAAGCAGCTCGCGAGCTTCTCCCAGGCCTCGCAGATCCACACCCGGGACGGGCACATCCGCGGCCAGACCCGGCGGGTCGAGCACAAGCGGCTCAACGAGAGCTTCCTCGTCCACGCCTCGACCTCGCCCTTCTACCCCCTGTTCGCCTCCCTCGACGTCGGCGCCCAGATGATGAAGGGGCGCTCGGGCATGATCCTGTGGGACGACACGATCCGGCTCGGGATCGAGTGGCGCAAGAAGGTCCGGGCGATCCGGCGCGAGTTCGAGGAGAACGAGCGCGATCCCGCGCGGCGCTGGTTCTTCGACCCCTTCGTGCCGGACGTGACGGTGAACGCCGACGGCGCCGAGGTGCCGTGGGAGAGCGTGCCGACCGACGAGCTCGCCGCCACGCCGCGCCACTGGGAGCTGAAGCCGGGCGCGCGCTGGCACGGCTTCACCCACGTGGCGCCGGGCTACGCCATCACCGACCCGAACAAGCTCACCGTGCTGACCCCGGGCTTCGACCGGCACACGGGGGCCTACGCCCAGCACGGCGTGCCGGCGCCGATCGTGGCGCAATACCTGCGTGAGAACCGGATCGTCGCCGAGAAGAACGACCTGAACTCGCTGCTCTTCCTGCTGACCCCGGGGGTCGAATCCTCCAAGGCCGGCACGCTGATCTCGGGCCTCGTCGCCTTCAAGCGGCTCCACGACGACAACGTCCCGCTGGAGGAGGCCATGCCGGAATTCGTCAACCGCCGGCCGAACCGCTACCGGGGCGTGCGCCTGCGCGACCTCTGCGGCGAGTTCCACGCCTTTCACCGGGAGGCCGGCACCTCGACGCTCCAGCGGCGCCAGTTCGCCCCCGAGCACCTGCCCGAGATGGTGATGCCGCCCAAGAAGGCCGCCCAGATGCTGACCCGCAACAAGGTCGATTACGTGCCGATCGCCGAGGCCGAGGGGCGGATCGCCACCACGCTGATGCTGGTCTACCCGCCGGGCATCGGCACCGTGCTGCCGGGCGAGCGGCTCGACGAGCGGGCCAAGCCCATGCTCGACTATTTCAAGATGTTCGAGGCCTCCGCCAACCTGTTCCCGGGCTTCGAGGCCGAGATCCAGGGCGTCTACCGCGAGGTCGAGCCGGACGGGCGGATCCGTTTCCACACCTACGTCGTGCGCGAGGGGGCCTGATGGAGATCGAGGTCGAGACGCCCGGCCCGGTCCCGGCCCGGTCCTGCCCCGACATCGTCATCCGCCCGTCCTCGGACGCCGATGTCGAGGCCATGGTGGCGATCTACGAGCACCACATCAGCCGGGGCGTCAGCGACGTCGGCGTCGCCGAGGAGGACCGGCTGCTCCCCGACGACCTGAAGCGGCGGCGCAAGACCATGCGCAAGAAGCGCCTGCCGCACCTCGTGGCCGACCGGGACGGCGCGGTGGCGGGCTACGCCTACGCGGTGCCGTTCCGGAAGCGGCCGGCCTACCGCTACACCCTCAAGCACTCGATCTACGTGCATCCCGCCCACCTGCACGCGGGGATCGGCCGGCGGCTGCTGCCGGCCCTGATCGAGGCCTGCGCGGCGGGCGGCTACCGCCAGATGATCGGCTACATCGACGCCGAGAACGCGGCCTCCCTGCGGCTCCACGAGGCCTGCGGGTTCGAGCGGGTCGGCTACCTGCGGGCGGTGGGCTTCAAGTACGGCCACTGGTCGGACAGCGTCATGGTCCAGCGGGCGCTGGGCACCGGGTCGGAGGACCGGCCGGGGTAGCGGGCCGGGACCGGGCGGCCTCCGACGCCCGGCCGCCGTCCTCGCGAGCGTGGCGAAGCAATCCAGGAGCGCCACACGGACGGAGGGCGCGCTGCCCTGGGTCGCTTCGCTGCGCTCGCGATGACGGAGCGCGTGACGTCCGAAGGATCCGACCGGGCGGGGTTCAGTGGCCGGAGGCCGGCCGCGCCGCCGCGACGAGGTCGACCTCGACGCCGACGTCGAGCGCCACCCACTGGCCCGAGGCCCAGGCCCCCTGCCCGACGCCGAACTCGGTGCGGACGAGGCCGACGCGCCCCGCGGCGTGCGCCGTGCCGCCCTCGACGGTCAGGTGGAACGGCAGCGTCACCGGCCGGCTCGTGCCGCGGATCGTCAGCGTGCCGACGGCCGCGTAGTCGCCCTGCCCCTTGTCGACGAAGCGGGTCGCCTCGAAGCGCGCCTCGCTTCCCGCCTTGACGTCGAACCAGTCCTTCTGCGGCAGGGCCTCGTCGCGCTGGACGTCCCCGGTCCGCGCGCTCGCGAGGTCGACCAGCACGAGCGCGTGCCCCGCCTCGGGCTTGGCGGGGTCGAAATCGATGTCGGCCCTGAACCGCTCGAACCGTCCGGTGAAGGGCACGCCGACCTGCACACCCGAGAACCGGATCGCGCTCCTGGCGGGATCCACCGCCCACTCGGCGGCGGCGGCCGGCAGGGCGACGGCCTGCAGCGCCGCGAGCAGGCAGAGGTGACGCGCGTTCATCGGGTCGGCTCCACGGTGGCGGCGGTCGAGGCCGGGCGTCCCGGCAGCATGCGGCGCAGCACGTCGTCGTGCAGGAGGAGGTGGTGGCGCAGGGCCGCCGCCACGTGGACGGCGAGCAGCGTCGCCAGGAACCACGCCCCCAGGGCGTGGACCCGCTTCAGGATCCCCTCGGCGGCGGCGGGGTCGGGAACGAGGCCCGCGAGCGGCAGGTGCGGCCAGGGCACGATCCCGTAGAGCACTGTCGGGATGTTGAACGGCGACAGCGAGACCACGGCCCAGCCGGTCAGCGGCAGCCCGACGAGGAGCAGGTACAGCAGGTGATGGGCCGCCGCAGCCGCCCGACGCTCCCGCGCCGGCATCCCGGCCGGGTGCGGCGGCGGCCGGTGGGTCAGGCGCCAGAGGACCCGCAGGGCCGTCAGCGCCAGCACGGTGATCCCCACCGACTTGTGCCACTGGTAGAGCTGGAACTGGCGCAGCGGCGCCAGGGCCGCGTGCGTCATGGTCAGGCCGAGGCCGATCAGGACGAGCACGCCCAGCGCGCTCGCCCAGTGCAGCAGGATCGCCACGGCGGAGTACCGCCGCGCGGAAACCCCTCGCGCCATGGCGGATCCTCCCGGGTCAGTCCTGCTTCTCGAAGGCGCCCGCGATGGTGAGGTGCAGCTCGTCGCCGATCAGCGGCACGTAGGTCTTCACCCCGAACTCGGACCGCTTGAGCGTGCCGGTAGCCTCGAAGCCGACCGTGTACTTCTTGCTCAGCGGGTTCACGCCGGCGCCGACCAGGGTCACGTCGAGGGTCACCGGCTTGGTCACGCCGTGGAGCGTCAGGTCGCCCGTCACCTTCGCGTGGTCCTTGCCGGCCGGCGCGACCTTGGTGGACACGAAGGTCATGTCGGGGAACTTGGCGGCGTCGAGCCACTGGTCGCCCTTGAGCTCGTCGGTGAGCTTGGCGCTGGTGGTCGTCACCGAGGCGACCGGGATCTTCACCGAGAGCTTGGCGGCGGCCGGGTTCTTCGGCTGCAGCTCCAGCGTGCCGGACACGTCCGAGAAGCCGCCGGCGTAGTTCGAGAAGCCCATGTGGGAGACGCGCCAGCCGACCTGGGTGTGGCCGGGATCGACCGCGTAGGTGCCGGCCTGGATCTGCGCCGGATCGCGGGTCGGCGGGGTCTGGGCCAGCGCGGGGGCGGCGACCGGGGCGGCGACCAGCAGGGCCAGAAGGCCGGAGGCGAGAATCGACTTCAAGGGTGTCTCCTGCAGAGCAGACGGCCGAGCGCGATTCGCTGCGCCGCAGCCGCCGTGTAGACCCGTTCACGGCACCGGTTGAGCCTGCTATCCGGAACCCCATGGTTGCGAGAACGGAAACCTTCGGGGGCGGGCTCGACGATGTGCGGGCCTTCTGCGCCGTCGTGGATCGCGGCACGGTGACGGCCGCCGCCGCGGCGCTGCAGGAGACCAAGGGCAGCGTCAGCCGGCGGATCTCCCGCCTGGAGCGGGCGCTGGGCGTCCGGCTGATGGCCCGCACCTCCCGGGCGGTCTCGCCGACCGCCGAGGGCCTCGCCTTCTACGCCAAGGCCCAGGAGAGCCTGACGCTCCTCGACGAGGCGGCCGAGACCGCCCGGGACGCCCGCACGGTGCCGGCCGGCCACCTGCGGATCACGACCTCGATCGATTTCGGGATCGAGGTGATGCCCGAGATCGTCGCGAGCTTCCGGGCCGCCTACCCGCAGATCACCGTGGAGATGCTCAACACCGACGCGCGCCTCGATCTCGCGGCCAACCGGATCGACCTCGCCCTGCGGCTGGGCGGGGCGGAGGAGACCGGCTACCGCGCGATGGTCCTCGCGACCCTGGCGCTCGCGCTCTACGCCGCCCCCGCCTATCTGGAGCGCCGCCCGGCCCCGGCGGAGCTCGCCGATCTGCGCGACCACGACCTGATCCTCGCGCGGGAACGGATCGGCACGGCCGGGCTGACCCTCTCGGACGGGCAGGGCCGCACGGAGCCGCTGTCCGTGAGCCCGGCGATCCGGGTCAGCGACTTCGCGACCGCGCTCCGGCTGACCCTGGCGGGCGCCGGGATCGGCCATCTCCCGAGCCTCGTGGCCGCCCGGGCCGTGGAGGAGGGGCAGATCGTGCGCGTGCTCAGCCCCTGGGCGACGCGCAGCAGCCGGCTCCGCGCCGTCACCCTGGCGGGGCGCGAGCTGCCGGCCCGCGTCCAGGTCTTCCGCGAGCATGTCCGGACCGTGCTGGCCTCGCGGGGCTGCCCCCGTGAAGTCGCGGAACTCGACGGCGAATACAGATAAATAGATTTGTTTGTCTGTATATGTGCTCTACAGACGTCTATATCGATAAATTTTTACGGGATATCGTAGCGTCCGGTTGAGGCGCGGCGCGCATGCTGCGCCGCAGCGGCAAAATCGGCCGCCCGGTCGGCGCCCCACGGGGTCCGGCCCGCAGCGTGTCACGTCTGGATATCGGTCATGTCCCTCCGCAGCCGGTGCCTGCGCGCCGTCGTGTTCGCCGGGATCCTGGCGCTGGTCGGGATGGGCATCAGCCTCGGGACGGCCCGGGCCTCGCTGCCGGCCACGACCCGGATCGTGCTGCAGAAGGGGGGCCGGTACATGCCGACCGACCTGTACCTGCGCCGCGGCGACACCGTCGCCCTGCGCAACGGCGACGCGCGCCTGACCCACCACGCCTTCATCGAGGCGGAGCGGTTCTCGTTCGATGCCGGCACTCAGGAGCCCGGCGCCGAGACGCGCCTGACCCTGGCCGAACCGGGGGATTTCGTCATCCAGTGCGGCATTCACCCGAAGATGAAGCTCACACTCCACGTCGAGTAGGGCTCCGGCCCCGCGATCGCCTCAGCCGTCGCGGCCGAAGCCGAGACCGCGGATGATGTCGCCGATCGGATCGATCTTCTGCGACGGGGCGGCCGCGGGCGCGGGCTGCGGCGCCGCGGCGGTGGCGGTGGCGGTGGTCGGCCGGTCGGATTCGGCGGTGCGGACCACGGCGGCGTGGCGGAGGCGGGCCGCCCGGTGGACGCCGCGCTCGGTCCCCTTCGCGCGGTGCGCCGCTATCCTGCGCGGCGGCTCGGCCGGGCGCGCCATCTCGGCGGGGAGCGCTGCGGCCGGCATCGCGGCGGCCGGGACGGCCGCCGCCACCCGCGGCGCCGGGACGGCCGCCAGCGCGCCGGTGGTCTCCGGCGCGGCCGGCTTGGCCGGCGGGTCGACCCAGGCGCTCGGCATGCGCGGTGCGGCGACCGGCTTCGCGACCGGTGCCGCGTCCGTCACGGCCGGACGGGCCGGGCGCGTCTGCACCTCGTAATTGCCCGGATGCAGAATATGCGCGGCTGCCACCAGCCCGAATACGGCAACGGCAGCGGTACCGAGGGTGGAGCGATAGTGTTCCATGGCGGAAAAACGTACCGCCAAGCTCCGAGTTCCGCGTGGTCGAAACGTCCTGGGAGCCGCCGCGGGGTGAGGCGGCCGGCGGAAACAAAAAAGGCCACTCCCGAAGGAGCGGCCCGAAGTCTAGGGAGGAAACGCCCAAGAAGGGCAGCGGGATCGCGACGCCATCGCCATCCCGCAGTGCAAAGATAGGATACCGCATTGCGGCATGCAATGGATCGGGGAGCGCAGAGGTATGCATATGTGCCCCGGCGAGGCCGCAGAACCATGCGCATCCTGCATGGCACTGCGCGGAGCCGCGAGCGCGAAGGCCGCTCAGCCCCGGCGCGCTGCGGGCGGGTCTGAAACGCGGCGCGCGCGGGCGGCGGATCTAGGCACCGCCGGACCGGCCGTCCTGGCCGATCAGGCGCTCGACCTCGGCTTCCGCGACGGCGCGCGCCGCGTGCTCGGAGATGTGCGGGCGGTACGATCCCCGGACCAGCTTGCCGCGGTCGCGGATCGCCCAGGTGAAGCGGCCCGGGTCATGCCGGCTCGGCCTGACCTCGACCGTGTAGAGATGCCCGCCCGTCGCACCCATGCCGGGAATGTGCGGAAGCCTCCCGCGTCGCGACAGGGGGTGCGACCGTGGGCGGCAGCCGCGGCCGCCGGAGCCTCTCCCCCGCCGCGCCGCGCCGGGCTCCGGACCGGGGCCGGCTCTCCGATCCGGGCTTCCCGCCCTCAGGGGCCGAGGGGCAGCGCAGGCCCCGCGGGACGAGGGGCCTGGGCCGGAACGCCGTGGCGGCCGCGTCGTCGGTCCCGCCCCTCGCGATCCTGCCACCCGGTCGCGCCATGCGCGGGAATCGCCCTAGCGCGCCGGCCGCCGCCGACCCGGGGCCGGTCCGCGCGGTCCCGACCCGCCGGCCGTCCGGGCGTCGGCCCCGCTCCGGACCGGGCCCTCGGCCGGGCCCTCGGTCCGTGTCCCGAGCCAGACCACGTGCTTCGGGCCGCTGCCCCGGCCGCTCGCGTGGACGCGCTGCTCGTCGACCGCGAAGCCGGAGCGCTGCAGCCGGCTCTTGAACTTCCGGTCCGGGGCGCCCGACCAGACGCCCAGGATGCCGCCCGGCCGCAGGGCCCAGCGGGCGCGCTTCAGGCCCCAAGTGTCGTAGAGCCGGTCGTTCGCCTCGCGCATCAGCCCCTCCGGACCGTTGTCGACGTCGAGCAGGATCGCGTCGTAGCGCCCCGGGCCGGCCTGGATCAGGCGGTTGACGTCGGCCTCCTGCAGGTCGACCCGCGGATCGTCGAGGCAGCCGGCGAAGACGTGGGCCAGCGGCCCCCGGGCCCAGGCGACCACGGCGGGCACCAGCTCGGCCACCACCACCTGCGCCTCCGGCCCGAGGCCCTCGAGCGCCGCCCGCAGGGTGAAGCCCATGCCGAGGCCGCCGATCAGCATCCGGGCCCGGGGCCGGTCCCGGAGCCGCGCGCAGGTCATCGCGGCGAGCGCCACCTCCGAGCCGCTGCGCCGGTTGTTCATCAGCTCGATCGTGTCGGCCATGATGGCGAACTCGTCGCCGCGCCGCATCAGGCGCAGGTCGGTGCCGCCGCCGGGCACGGATCCGGTATCGAGGTGAACCCAGGGTATCACGCGCGCGTCCTCGTTTGCCGGCGCCCGGTCGTGCGGGCGGCGGAGGGATCGCGGCGGGAGCGGGGCGGCGCGCGGGCCCGGCAGTGCGCGCCGCGCAACCCCCCGCCCGGCACCGCGCCTTGCCGCGACCGATTCCGGCGGCGTATCAGCACCTATGGCCAAGCGCATCAAGTCGAGACCGCAGGAGCGGGGCTCCGTCCTGTTCGATATCGTCTTCACGGACGGGTCCCGGGCCTCGAACCGGCGCGTCCCGGCCGAGATCCTCGGCGGCCTCGACGGCGACGAGCCCGCCCGTCAGCTCATCGCCGAGCAGGAGGGCGAGATCGCCCGCAAGGCCGGGCGGCCCGAACGCGCGATCGAGAGCCTGACCCGCTCGCCGATCGTCAGGCCCAAGCCGGTCGCCTGACCGGGCGGACCGGAGCGATCGCGGGCGGCCGACAGCGACCGGGCGCGGTCAGGCGCTCTCGGCCAGCCGGCGCGCGACCTCCTCGCGCAGGGCCTCGTTCATCGCGGCGAACCGGGCCTGCATGCGGGTCCGCAGCCACGGGAACAGGCCGGGGGCGAGCAGGCCCGCGACGGTCTCGGCCTGGACGAGGCGGACCCCGTCGGCGGTCTCGGTGATCCGGACCTCGTGCTCGCCGATGAGCAGGGGCGGCATCGGGATGCCGCCGCGCCACGTGAGCCGCCGGCCGGGCTCCCAGCAGGTCACCGTCACCTCGCGCGCCCGGTAGGCGCGGCCGTTCAGGGTCCGCTCCAGGCGCCAGCGCGCGCCCTCGCGCAGGCGGCCCTCCGCCTTGCGGATGTACGGGTTCCACGCCGGGTAGGAATCCAGATCCGTCAGCACCGACCAGACCAGTCCGGCCCGCGCGGGGATCGCGATCTCCGTGCTGCTGATCCGAGCGCCCGTCATCCGTCCCTCCCGGCGGTCCGGCGACCGTTCGCGCCGGCCGCTCCCGCTCTCCGAGAACGCGCACCGCCCACCCTGCGGTTCAGACCGCGGTTCGGGCCGCAGTTCTGCCGGCGGTTCAGCCGCCGCGCCGGGGCGCGGCTCAGTCCGCGCCCTCGACCACCTCCAGCGCCCGCAGGATGGCGAAGCCGATCCGCTCGGCCTCGGCCTCCGCGTCGGCGGGGACCAGCGCCACGGTCTCGACTCCCGGCTCGTCCTCGGGCCCGACCACGATCCGGATGACGTCGCCCTCGGCCGCCGACGGGTCGTGGATCAGGCCGACCCGGTGGCCGGCCCCCGTGCCGAACACGCGCAGGGGCGCCTGGCCCGGATCGGGCTCCGGCGCCGGATTGCGGGGGACGCCGAAGGCGGGGCGGATGACGTTGTCGTCGGACATGCGGGAACCCAGACTCCGTTCGTGCGCGGTCGGCGCCGCGCTCAGGCCGGCCCGGTCCGGGCGCCGGCGAGGCCCGCCGTCGCCAGCACCGCGTCGGCGAGAACCTCCAGTCCGGCCCCGGCCCAGGCCGGCGTGATGCTCTCGGCCTCGTTGTGGCTGATCCCGCCGTGGCAGGGGCAGAACACCAGGGCCGCCGGCACCGCGCGGGCGCAGTAGACGGCGTCGTGGTAGATCGCGGTCGGCATCCGCGTCCAGGCATGGCCCCGCGCCTCGGCCGCCGCCTGGACGCGGTCCACCAGGACCGGGTCGAACGGCGTCGGCGGCGCCCGCCAGAACTCCGCGACCTGGATGGCGACGCCGCGCGCCGCCGCCAGGGCGTCGGCCCGGGCCCGGATCTGCGCCCTCATCGCCTCCAGCTGCGCGGTGTCGCCGTGGCGGGTGTCGAGGCTGAACCAGACCCGGCCGGGCGTGATGTTGCGGCTCGCCGGCTCCGCCCGCAGCACCCCGACGGTGGCGCGGCCGCGCTCCCCGCCCGCGCCGACCGCCGCCTCCGCGATGCCCTCGAGCGACGCGATCAGCGCCGCCGCGGCCATCATGGCGTCGCGCCGGCCCGCCATGGGGCTGCCGGCATGGGCCTCCTCGCCCAGCACCGTGATCTCGTACCAGATCTGGGCGAGGGCCCGGTCGACCACCCCGATGGTGAGGCCGGCCTCCTCCAGGCGCTTGCCCTGCTCGATGTGGAGCTCGAAATAGGCGCCGATCTCCCGCAGGGCGGCCGGGTCCGCCGCGCCCTGCCAGCCGATGCGCCGCAGCTCGTCGCCGAAGGCGTGGCCCGCGAGGTCCCGGGTGGCCAGGATGTCGGCCTCCGGGACGATGCCCATGGCGACGCCGCTGCCGCTCATCGGCGGCGCGAAGCGCGCGCCCTCCTCGTTGCACCAGTTGATCAGCAGGAGCGGCGCCTCGGTCTCGATCCCGGCCTCGTGCAGGGCGCGCATGATCTCCAGCCCGGCGAGGACACCGAGGGGGCCGTCGAACTTGCCCCCCGTGGGCTGGGTGTCGAGGTGGCTGCCGATGGCGACCGGCTTCCGGCCCGGATCGCGCCCGGGCCGGTGGAACACCATGGTGCCGACCCGGTCCACGGTGAGCGTCAGCCCCGCCGCCTCGCCCCAGCGCCGGAACAGGGCGCGCCCCTCGGCGTCGCGGTCGGTCAGGGCCTGCCGGTCGTTGCCGCCGTTGGGCAGCGCGCCGATCCGGGCGAGGTCCATCAGGCTGGCCCAGAGCCGGTCCTGCGAGAGCGGGAGGTTGGTGCGGTCCATCGTGCGATCCATCCTGCGCCCCATCCGGCGGCCCACGGCGCCTCTGCTGCGGGCCTCTCCGGCCGAATGCCTACCGGAAGATGCAGGTTACGGCGCAGCGACGACCCGCACCAGGGCAGGCCCGGCGCGGATCCCGTGTCGGTCGAAGGCTGGCGGCGCAGGCGCCCCTCGGCGCGCGCCAATCCCCGGGCCGAAGTGCGGATTTCTGCCGGATTGCGGCGTCTACCGATCATTTGTGATCGAACTGTCCCGCCGCAGCGCTGTGAATCCGACCTTTGTGCCGGGCCGGGACGGCCGAGGATTGTCGAGTACGGGATTGTCCGGAGTCGAAGTCTCGATCATCCGCAATGCAACCCGGTGGCGGGAGGCCGCGGCGGCGTGTCAGAAGCCATTCGCGCATCCGATACTGGACTTCGGGCTCGCGGACAGCATGTGTTGCGGGTCAGTCTGTCCGCCATTGTACAATCGTCGATTGTAGCCAGTTCGGAGGGGTTTCATGGTGCTGGCTTCCACGGCCGCCTCTGCCCTGCAGGCGGCCGGATTCGTCGGGATCTGGGATACGGACGTTCGGGCTGGCCGGTCCGTGCTGGATACGGGCGCGGCGTCGCTGATGGCGGGGGATCCGGGGCTCGCCGGGACGCCGCTGCCGCTGGACGCCGCCCTCGGCCGCATCCACCCTGCGGACCGGGACTGGGTGTTCGGCCGGATCCGCCACGTCCGCCAGACCGGCGGCCCGGTCTCGCTGAAGTTTCGCGTCGTGACCGGGACGGGCGAGACCCGCTGGATCCTCAACCGCGGCTGCCTGACGGCCGATCCGGACGGCCTGCTGCACGGGCGCGGCGCCTATATCGACGTCACGGACCTCCACCGGCACGGGATCCAGACCGGGGTGATGGAGGGGGAAGTGGGCGGCGCGGCGGGTGGCGCTGACCTGAACGCCGCGGCCGATCACGGCATCCAGATCCACGCCGCGCTGGAGCGCCACGGCGATCCCTTCCTGCGCTCGGTCTCGGGGATGCTGCTCCTGGGGATCGGCCGCGCGCTGGCGCGGCGCGACCCCTGAGAGGCCCGGCGGCTCAGGTCCGCCAGGGATGGGCCGGCAGCTCGGTCCGGCCGATGGCCTTGGCGCCGGCCTCCGCGACGGCGTGGTCGTTCTCCACCGTCGAACCGCTGACCCCGATGGCGCCCGACATGACGCCGTCGGCGTCGACGATCGGGATCCCGCCCGGGAAGGTGATCAGCCCGTCATTCGAGTGCTCGATCCCGTAGAGCGGTCCGCCCGGCTGGGACAGCTGGCCGATCTGGCCGGTCATCATGCCGAAGAACACCGAGGTCTTGGCCTTCTTGTGGGCGATGTCGATCGACCCGACCCAGGCATCGTCCATGCGGTGGAACGCCTTGAGGTTCCCGCCGGAATCGACCACCGCGATGCACATCTGGGTGCCGAGCTCCACGGCCTTCGCCCGGGCGGCCGCGATCGCCTTCTCGGCCTGCTCGATCGTCACGTGCATGGGACCCTCCCGTTCGCGTTGTTGGCGCGACAGCCTGTGACGGTTTGAAGCGGCCGATGCAAGATCAACCGCAGGTCGGCGGCGGGCGGCCCGGGCCGCCAGTCCGCGCCTCTGGTCCGCGCTTCTGGTCCGCGCTGTCAGCCCGCGCGCTCCCGGGCGGCGCGGATCCGCTCCAGGAGATCGGTCGCGAGCGCCGCGCAGGCGGCGGAATCCGGGCAGGGCCGCTTCCACACCACCCGCCCGTCGCGCAGCACGATCCCGGCCTCGGCGGCGATCGCGGTCAGCGGCCGGTCGGGCCGCAGGTCGGCGGCGACGCCCTGCGGGCCGCCCCGGAGCCGGGCGACGCCCAGCGCGCAGCAGGAGGCGCGCAGCCGCGCGAGGTCGAACAGGGCGAGCACCGGCGCGGGGGCCGCGCCGAACCGGTCCTCGACCTCGCCGGCGAGCGCCTCGATCGCCTCGGCCTCCTGCAGGCGCAGCAGGCGCGTGTAGAGGCTAAGGCGGATCTCGGGCTCGGGGACGTAGTCCGCGGGGATCCGGCTCGGCAGGCCGAGCTCGATCGCCGGGCTCCAATCCTCGGCGCGCTCGCCCTTGGCGGCGGTGAGCGCCAGCTGCAGCAGGTGCTGGTAGAGGCCGAGCCCGACGAGCTTGGCGTGCCCCGCCTGATCCTCGCCGACGAGGTCGCCGGCGCCGCGCAGGTCGAGGTCCCGGGCGCTGACCGCGAAGCCGGCGCCGAGGCGGTCGAGGGCCTCCAGGGCGCGCAGGCGCTGGAGCGCCGCCGCCGGCGGCGGCGCGGCCGGGTCGCTGAGCAGGTGGACGGTGCCGCGGCGCTGGCCGCGGCCGACGCGGCCCCGAAGCTGGTGGAGCTGGGCCAGCCCGAACCGGGCGGCCTCCCAGACCAGCATGGTGTTGGCCCGCGGCACGTCGAGGCCGCTCTCCACGATGGCGGTGGCGAGCAGGACGTCGCCGTCGCCCTCCGCGAACCGGACCATGACCTCGTCCATGGCGGACGGCTTGAGGTCCCCGTGCGCCACCAGGATGTCGAGGCCGGGCACGAGGGCGCGCAGGCGCTCGGCCATGGGGCCGATGTCCTCGATCCGCGGGCAGACCACGAAGCTCTGGCCGCCCCGGCGGTGCTCGCGGACGAGGGCCTCGCGGACCGCCTCGGCGTCGAAGGGCGCCACCACGGTCCGGACCGGCTGGCGCAGGGCCGGCGGCGTGGCCAGCACGCTGAGGCTCTGGAGGCCGACGAGCGCGGCCTGGAGGGTGCGGGGGATCGGCGTCGCGGTGAGCGTCAGCACGTGGCCGCCATCCGCGAGGCGGCGCAGGTCGGCCTTCATCTTGGCGCCGAAGCGCTGCTCCTCGTCGATCACGGTCAGGCCGAGATCCGCGAACGCCACCCCGCTGCCGGCGAGCGCGTGGGTGCCGACCACCAGCCGGATCGTGCCGTCGGCGAGCCCCGCCTTGACGCGCTTGGCCTCGGCCGGCGCCACGAGGCGCGAGAGCTGCGCCACCTCGACGCCGAACCGGCCGAAGCGGCGGCGCAGGGTCTCGGCGTGCTGGCGCGCCAGCACGGTGGTCGGGGCGATCAGCGCCGCCTGCCTGCCGGAGAAGATCGCGGCCGCGAGCGCCCGGAGCGCCACCTCGGTCTTGCCGAAGCCGACATCGCCGCAGACCAGCCGGTCCATCGGCCGGCCGGAGGCGAGGTCGGCCATCAGCGCGTCGACCGCCGCCGCCTGGTCGGGCGTCGGGGCGAAGCCGAAGCCCGCGGCGAACCGCTCCATCTCCCGGGCCGGCGGCGCCAGGACCGGCGCCTCGGTCTGCCGGCGGGCCCGGGCGGCCTCCAGCATCAGGCGGGCGGTCCGCGCCATGGTGGCCTCGGCCTCCAGGCGGCGCCGGGGCCACGTGCCGCCGTCGAGCTTGTCGAGGGTGACGGCGTCGGGCTCCGACCCGTAGCGCCAGATCCGGTCGGCCTGCGTGACCGGGACCATCAGGACCGCGTCGCCGGAAAAGCGCAGGCGCAGGGCCTCGGAGGGCTCCCCGCCCTGGGCAGCACCTTGCGCGGAGACGGGCTCCAGCCCCTCGAACACGCACAGGCCGTGGTCCCGGTCGACCGCCACGTCACCGGGGCGCAGGTCGACCTCGCCCATCGGCAGGATCGCCCGGGCGCCGCCCGCGACGGCGGCCTCCGGACCGAACAGGTCGGCGGCGGCGATCACGGTGGCGCCCTGCTCGGGCACCCGGAAGCCGGCCGCCAGCGGGGCCTCCAGGGCGAGCACGTCGCCGGGCGCGGCCCCGGCGACGTCGGCCCAGGCGTCGATCAGCCGGATCGGGCGCTCGGCGATCTTGCCCGCCTGGCGCACGAGGCGCCGGAGCGGCCGGACCGAGCCGGCGAGCACGACGACGTCGCCGGCCATCAGCCGCGCGCGCAGGACCTTGGCGAAGGCCGTGCCGGGCCGGCGCTCCCCGGCGAAGCACGGCATGGCGCGGGGTTCCCCGGCCGCCTCGGTGGCGGTGAGCCGGCCGCGATCCGCCACGACGGCGCGCCACGCCTCCGGCGTCAGGTAGAGGCCGGCGCCGGGCCCCGCCGGCGCGTCGCGGGTCTTCAGCCGGCCCCGCGCCTCGTCCATCTGCTCGAAGAACGCGTCGATCCGGGCCTGCGTGCCGTCCTCGACCGCGAGGCGCGCCTCGGGCACGTAGTCGAGGAGCGTGACGAGGCGCGGGTAGTAGCGGTCCAGGCGGTGCTCCTGGCCGGTGAACGGCTCGAAGCTCTGGCCGGAGCCGGGCTCCAGGATGATCTCGGTCGCCGGGTCGATGACGAGGTCGTCGGCCTCCGCCAGGGAGCGCTGCGAGATCGGGTCGTAGGAGCGGATCGCGGTGACGCGCCCCCCCGCGTGCTCGATCCGGCAGGGCCGCGGCGCGGCGGCGGGGAACACCTCCACGGTGCGCCCGCGGACGGCGATCTCGCCGGGCTCGTCGACCCGCTCGTCGAGGATGTAGCCGAGGCGCTTGAGGTCGGCGGTCACGGCCGCGACGTCGAGGGGGTCGCCGACCCGCAGGGTCACGCGGGCCGAGGCCCAGGTCTCCGGCGGCGGCACCCGCTGCACGAGGGCGGGGGCGGTCGTCAGCACGAAGTCCGGCAGCGCGGCGCGGTCGGTCAGCCAGCGCATCACGGCGGCCCGGGCGCCCATCGTCGCCCGCGACGGCGAGGCGTGGTCGAAGGGCAGGCAGTCCCACTCGGGATAGACCGCGACCCGCGCGTCGGGATCGAGCGCCCGCAGGGTCGCGGCGAGCTCCTCGAGGCGGCGGGCGTCCCGGGCCACGTGCACCACCGGACCGTGCCCCTCGGCGAAGGCCAGGAGCGCCACCGCCAGGGCGCCGGTCGGCATCAGCGGCGCGTCCTCCAGCCCCTGCCGGGCGACCGCCTTCGTCCTGCGCTTGGCCATGCCTGATCCGAACCCATCCCTCGTGAGCCGGCAACGCCGCACCCGCCCGCGGGCTCCCGACCGCGGCGATCCGATCCACAGGGGCCGCTCGACAGGGGCCGCGCGACAGGGACCGCGCGACAGGGACCGTGCGGCGCCCGCCGGACCGCGTCGCGCGGCCGCGACGGGCGCCGCAGGAAGAGATCCCGTCGGGCCCCCGTCGCTCGGTCGGCCGCACCAGCAAGTCTTGGACGGTGAGCGTGTAGCCGCACCGCCGGGAACAATCCGGCGCGACTGTCGAGTATTGAACCATCGCGGAATGCTTGCGCTGGTCGCGCCGACGGACCTGTGATGCAGAGTTTCACTAGGGAGAAGCGGGAGCGTGGGCTATGACGGCCCTGTGTCGCCGAATGAGACAATACCCCGCCCGTCGGGTTTCGAGCCCCAGCACCCCCAGCGGCTCGCCGCCTTGCGCGCCTGCGCGATCCTCGACACGCCGCCGGAGCGCGCGTTCGACGAGATCGCCGAGATGGCCGCCCAGGCCTGCGGCACGCCGATGGCCCACATCAATTTCGTCGACGCCGACCGGCAGTGGATCAAGGCCGCCTTCGGCCACGCCGCGCGGACGATGCCGCTCGCGTTCGGCTTCTGCACCGAGGCCATGCGCGCGGACGGCGTCCTCGTGCTGCCCGACCTGGCCGCGGAGCCGGAGAGCGCCGCCAACCCCCTCGTGACCGGCGAGCCGCACCTGCGCTTCTACGCCGGCGTGCCCCTGGTGACGCCGGACGGTTGGGCGATCGGGACGCTCTGCGTCCTCGACCGCGTCCCGCGCACGCTCACCGACCAGCAGCGCTTCATCCTGACGGCGCTCGCCCGGACGGTGATGACGCAGCTCGAATCCCGGAACGCCGAGGCGGCCCTGCGGCGGAGCGAGGAGCGCTACCGCTCGCTGTTCACCTTCATCGATGCCGGCTTCTGCCTGATCGAGATGGAGTTCGCCGACGGCGACCGGCCCGTCGACTACCGCTTCCTGGAGGTCAACCCCGCCTTCGAGCGGCAGACCGGGCTGCGGGACCCGGTGGGCCGCCGGATGCGGGACCTCGCCCCCGACCACGAGCAGCACTGGTTCGACCTCTACGGCCGGGTCGCCCTGACCGGCGAGCCGGTCCGGTTCGAGCAGGCCGCCGCGGCGCTGGGCCGCTGGTATGACGTGCACGCCTACCGGGTCGACGGGCCGGCGCGGAACCGCGTCGCGATCCTGTTCAACGACATCACCGAGCGCCGCCGGAGCGAGAACGCGCTGCGGGCCCGCGAGGCGGAGCTCCGGCTGGTCGCGGACGCGATGCCGGTCCTGATCGCCTTCATCGACCGCGACCTGACCTACCGGTTCGCGAACGCCGCCTACGAGGCCTGGACCGGCCAGGCGCCCGACGCCGTCGTCGGCCGGACCGTCGGCGACCTCCTCGGCCCCGGCGCGTTCGAGGCCCGACGCGCCGGCATCGAGCGGGCGCTCGACGGTCAGGAGGTCCGGGAGGAATGGGCCTGGACCTTCCCGGACGGGCAGGCCCGGATCGCCGACACCCGCTACCTCCCGCGCCGCGGTGCGGACGGACGCGTCGACGGGTTCTACGTCTTCGCCCACGACGTCTCCGAGCGGAAGCGGAACGAGGTCCTGCTCCAGTCCCGGGCGGAGCACCTGGAGGCGCAGGTCGCCGCCCAGACCCGCGACCGCGACCGGGTCTGGACGCTGTCGCCGGTGCTGAAGCTCGTCTCGGACCGGGCCGGGCAGGTCCAGTCGGTGAACCCCTCGTGGAGCCGGGCGCTCGGCTGGTCGGAGGCGGAGACGGTCGGGCGGCCGGCGCTGGACTTCCTCGCCCCCACCGAGCGCGCGGCGGCGGAGGCGGCGCTGCGCCCGCTCTGCGCGGACAGCCGGGTCGAGGATGTCGAACTGTCCTGCCTGACCCGCGCCGGCGACCGGCGGCGGGTGCTCTGGACCGTCGTGCCGGAGGACGGGCTGTTCTACGGCTTCGGGCGCGACATCACCGAGCAGCGCCAGGCCGAGGAGGCGCTGCGCCAGTCGCAGAAGCTCGAGGCCATCGGCCAGCTCACCGGCGGGGTGGCGCACGACTTCAACAACCTGCTGACCATCATCCGGTCCTCCGTGGAGTTCCTGCGCCGGCCCGACCTCGCCGAGGAGCGGCGCCGCCGCTACCTCGACGCCGTCTCCGACACCGTCGACCGCGCGGCCAAGCTCACCGGCCAGCTCCTCGCCTTCGCCCGGCGCCAGGCGCTGAAGCCCCAGGTGTTCGACATCGGCGCGCGCCTGCGCAGCATCGCCGACATGCTCGATTCGGTCACCGGCGCGCGCATCCGCGTGGTCATCGACCTGCCGCAGGCGCCCCGCTACGTGCGCGCCGACGAGAGCCAGTTCGAGACCGCGCTGATCAACATGGCGGTCAACGCCCGCGACGCCATGGACGGGGAAGGCAGCCTGACCCTGCGGCTGGAGGGCGACCGTCCGATGCCGTCGATCCGGGGGCATGCCGGCGCGCAGGGGCCGTTCGTGGCCGTGCGGGTCTCCGACACCGGCGCCGGCATCCCGGACGCGGATCTGGGGCGGATCTTCGAGCCGTTCTTCACAACCAAGGAGGTCGGGAAGGGCACCGGCCTCGGCCTGTCCCAGGTCATCGGCTTCGCCAAGCAGTCGGGCGGCGACATCGACGTGGCGAGCGCGCTCGGCCACGGCACCACCTTCACGCTCTACCTGCCGCAGGTCGAGGCGCCCGCCGCGACGTCCGAGGCCGGCCGCGAGGCCCGCCGGGCGGCGGAGCCGCGACGGGGCCTGTGCATCCTCGTCGTGGAGGACAATCTCGGGGTGGGGCGCTTCTGCACCCAGATCCTGGAGGATCTCGGCCACGCGCCGGTCTGGGCGAAATCCGCCGAGGAGGCGCTGGACGAGCTGCGCCGGGCGCCGGACCGGTTCGACGCGGTCTTCTCCGACGTGGTCATGCCGGGGATGGGCGGCTTCGCCCTAGCCCGGCAGCTCCGGACCCACCGTCCCGACCTGCCGGTGGTGCTGACCTCGGGCTACAGCCACGTCCTCGCCAAGGACGACGCGCACGGCTTCGCCCTCGTGCGCAAGCCCTACTCGGCCGAGCAGCTCGCCCAGGTCCTCTACGAGACGGCGCAACGGGGCGGGCGGCGGGCCTCTCCGGCTCGGCCCGACGCCGACGCCGATTAACAGTCTTCGCCATAATTCATCCGCGGACTGGACCGAAATATTCCCGCAGATCGGATCCGGATGTAGTCTATCCCCTTCGACCACCGGGGCATCGACCGCCATGCCGCTGACCGGACGTTTCTGGTTCCGCCGGACCTGGACCGGCAAGCTGATCCTGCTCGTCGAGGAGGAGCGCGGGCGCTGGTTCCGGCGCCGCCTCGGCCGAACCCTGCGCTGGCGCGACGCGCGGCTCCTCGACCTCGCCGAGGGGCCGCTGCGGGGCCTCATGACGCTGGAGCGGACCTACCGCGCCGAGTTCGGCCCCGGCGAGCCGCGCCGCCCCGCCGGCCTCACGGCGGTCCCGGGCGGGCTGGCCCTGCCGCGCGGCGGACCGGAGCCAGGAACAAGGACGCCCCTCTCGGGTTGACCGGAAGCAAGACCGCGACGGCGTCGCCGTCTTGCGGCCCCTCGTGGGCGTTTCCTCCCTAGACTTCCGGACCGTTCCTCTTGAGGGCGGTCCTTTTTTGTTGCCGTCCCCCGCGCCTCGACCGGGCCCGGGACGGACGCTTCTCACGAATCTCTCAAGAACGTCTTCCCGCTCCCGCGGGCGTCGCCCGCGGCGCCGGCCTCGAGGGCCAGCAGCGCGAAGGTCGCGAGCCAGTGCTCGCCCATGTAGTCGCCCGTGACGTGCGGGAGGCCCGCCGCGAGGTGCGCCTCCGCGGCCGCGCGGAGCGGCGGCCGGCGGGGGTCGTCCGGGCCGAGGGAGGCGGCGAGCGCGCGGAAGCACCACGCGCGGCTGAGGTTCAGCCCGTCGAGATGGGCGATCTTCCCGTCCGAGCGGTCGGTCACGCCGACGGGGCGGAACAGGGTCGCGGGCCGGGACGCCGCGAGACCGGGCAGGAACCGGTCGAACCAGGGCGCGAAGCGCGCGGGCGGCAGCAGCCGGCGCATGCACTCCGCCTCGATCAGCGCCGAGGAGAGGAAGTCGTCGCCGCCGGGCTCGCCCCAGGCCGGGCAATCCGCGTCGTCCCCGTACCAGCGGAGGGCGGTGTCGCGCAGCAGGGCGGTCAGCCCGGCATCCCCCGCGCCCTCCGCGTAATCGGCCGCCAGGCGCAGCGCGAAGGCGGTGTTGAAGTGGGTCCCGACCCGCACCGGGTAGGCCGCCACCGGCAGGAACTCCGCGAAGCGCCGGACGATCAGCGCGGCCAGCGGCGCCAGGGCCTCGGACCAGCGGCGCTCGGGGAGCGCGGCGAGCTCGTCGGCGAGCTTCAGGAGCCAGCCCCAGCCGTAGGGCCGCTCGAAGCCCCGGGCGGTCGGGGCGGCGAAGTAGGCGCATTCCCCCGCCACCGTCCCGGGGGTCAGCTGCGCGTCCAGCCGGGCGCGGATCGCCGGGGCCTGCGGGCCGTCCGGGAACAGCCGCAGCACCCGCGCCAGCAGCCACGTGCCGTGGACGCAGGAATGCCAGTCGTAGCTGCCGTGGAAGGCCGGGTGCAGGGCCGCGGGGGTGCGGGCATCCTCCGGCCCGGCCAGAACGTGCCCCGGCTTGTTCGGATACTCGCGGCCGACATGGCCGAGGGCGACGGCGGCGAAGCGCGCGGCGGTGTCGGGGGTGAGAGCGGGCGTCATCGCGGCATTCCGGCGGGCGTTCTGCGGGGATTCGGCAAGCGCCGGCATAGCGGCTTTCCCGGTGCGGCGTCAGGGCCCGCGGATCCTTTGCCGGCGCGGCCCCGGATCGGCTATCGCGGAGGGCCGGGCCGGACGGGCCGGCCTCACCGGGAGCTCCCATGCGCCGCGCGCCGCCCGCCGCCCACCTCGTCGCGGCCCTGTGGGCCGTCGCGGCCTTGTCGGCCGCCGCGGCCCTGTCGGCCGCCGCGGCACCGGCCGCCGCCGCGCCGGACCCGAGCCGCGACGTGCTGTGGGCCGCCCTCAAGACCTGCGTGCTCGCCAAACGGCTCGCCAACCGGACCTTCCCGTGCCTCTCGGTCGATCTCGGGGACGGTGACCGTCCGGGCTCGGCGGTCCTGCGCGCGCCCGGCGAGCCGACCCACAGCGTCGTCATGCCGACCGACACCGTGCCGGGCCTGGAGGCGCCGGTGCTGCGCGGGCCGCGCGGGACCGCCTACTGGCGGGCGGCCCTGGCGGCGCGGCCGCTCGTGTCGGACGTGCTGAAGGGGAAGCTCACCCCCGCGGAGGTCGGGCTCGCGGTCAACTCGGCCCGCGGCCGCAGCCAGGACCAGCTCCACATCCACCTCGACTGCCTGAGGCCGAGCGTGCTCAAGGCGATCCGGGCGCACGGCCGGCAGGTGCGCCACAGCTGGAGCCGCTTCCCGGTGCCGCTGGCCGGCGACCGCTACTACGCCCTGCGCGTGCCGGAGGCGGAGGCCGCGCAGTTCAACCCGTTCGCGGCCCTGCACAGCCTGCCGGGCGCCCGGCCGGACCTGCACCGGACGAGCTTCGCGGCGCTCGCCACGCCCCCGGGCGATCCCGAGCCGGGCTACATCCTGCTGGCCTACCGGGCGCCGAGCGCCAGCGCCGAGGACGTGATGGATCACAGCTGCACCGTCGCCACCGCCCGGGGCGGCGCCTGAGCGCCCGCGGGCCGGGCGTCTCGAGAATCACGGCGATCGCGGCGGCGGCAGCGCGTCGAGCAGCTGGCGCAGGAACGCCCGCACCGCCTTCGGCAGCCGCCGGTCGCGCATCGCCTGGATCTTCACGCTCCGGGCGAGGCTCGCCCGGGACTGGATCGGCAGGCTGACAAGCTCGTTGAGACGCAGGGGCGTCTGCACCGACAGCGCCGACATCAGGGCGATGCCGCGGGAGCGCCGCACGAAGGGCAGCAGCGCCGAGAGCGTGTTGGAGGTCAGCACCGGCTCGACCGCGATGCCCTCGTGCGCGCAGGCGGCGTCGAAGACCTGCCGCAGGGTCGTGTCCCGGGTCGGCAGGGCGACGGGATAGTCCAGCAGGTCGACGAGGCGCAGGGCCGGCGCCCGCGCGAGGGGGTGGTCGGGCGCGGCCAGCGCCAGCATGTCGACCTGCCCGTCGTAGAGCACCTCGACCTGCGCGGTGGGTGTCAGCGCGAAGGTGATCCCGAGATCGGCATCCCCCACCGCCACCGTCTGGGTGACCTGGGCCGGGGGCTGGACCGTGACCTCGAAGCGGATGCCGGGATGGGCCGCGTGGAAGGCCGCGATCGCGTTCGGCACGATGTCGAGGGAGAAGCCCTCCGAGCAGGCGACCCGGATCAGCCCGCGGGCGAGCCCTTCCAGCTCCCGGATCTCGGTGACCACCTGCTCGGAGCGGATCAGCACCTGATGGGCGTGCTGCGCCAGCAGCTCACCGGCCGGGCTCGGCACCATGCCGCGCGGGCGGCGCTCGAACAGCACGCAGTCGAGCTCGGCCTCCAGGTTGGCGATCTGCCGGCTGATCGCCGAGGCCGCGACGTTGAGCTGGGCCGAGGCCGCCGCGATCGACCCGGTGCGGGCCACGGCCAGGAAGTAGCGCAGGGCCGTACTCTGCATTATTGTGCCCGATACGCTGTATGGTGCCGTGCACATTGCCGATATGGCAACGCAGCACTCGCTAAATTCTACTTGTTGCGATCCCAGATGCACAACACCATGGCAGGGTGAAAAACGCGGCAGCCGCGGAACCGTCCGCCGGGCCTGTCCGCCGCGCCGTCGGAGCCTGCATGCCGCTACGGACTCTCACCCGGGCCGCCACCCTGGCCGCCTCGCTCGCCACGCTGATGGCCGCGCACCCGGCGCTGGCCGGCAAGGCCGACGACACGCTGGTCTACGCGTCGGACAGCGAGCCCGAGAACGTCAGCCCGTATCACAACAGCGCCCGCGAGGGCGTGATCCTGGCCCGGAACTGCTGGGACACGCTGCTGTACCGGGATCCCAAGGACGGCACCTACAAGCCGTTCCTGGCGACCGCCTGGACCTGGAAGGACGACACGACGCTGGATCTCACGATCCGCGAGGGCGTGGTCTTCCACAACGGCGATCCGCTCGGGCCGGAGGACGTGGCCTTCACGTTCAACTACGTGCTGACGCCCGAGGCGCGCACGGTCACCCGCCAGAACGTCGACTGGATGAAGTCGGTGGAGGTGACCGGCCCGCACACGGTCCGCATCCACCTCAAGGCGCCGTTCCCGGCCGCACTCGAATACCTCGCCGGCCCGACCCCGATCTTCCCGGCCAACTACTTCAAGAAGGTCGGGCTCGACGGCTTCGCCAAGGCGCCGGTCGGCAGCGGCCCGTACCGGATCACCAAGGTCGACAGCGGCCGCGGCGTCTCCATGGAGCGATTCGACAAGTACTGGGCCGGAAGCCCGTTGGGTAAGCCGAAGATCGGCAAGCTGCAGTTCCGCGTGATCCCGGACGGCGAGAGCCGGATGGCCGAGCTGATGACCGGCGGCGTCGACTGGATCTGGCGGGTGCCGAGCGATCAGGCCGAGCAGCTGCGCGCCGCGCCCAACATCACGGTCCTCAATTCCGAGACGATGCGGGTCGGCTTCCTGCAGTTCGACACGCTGGGCCGCGCCAAGGAGAACTCGCCCCTCAAGGACGTGCGCGTCCGGCAGGCGATCTCCTACGCCATCGACCGCAAGGCGATGGTCGACAACCTCGTGCGCGGCGCCTCGCGGGTGATGAACGCGCTGTGCTTCGTCGACCAGTTCGGCTGCACCGACCAGGGGGTGATGCGCTACCCCTACGACCCCGCCAAGGCCAAGGCGCTGCTCAAGGAAGCCGGCTACCCGAACGGGTTCGAGATCGACCTCGGCGCCTACCGCGAGCGCGACTACGCCGAGGCGGTGATCGGCTATCTCGGCGCCGTCGGCATCAAGGCGCGGCTCAACTACTTGCGCTACGCGGCGTTCCGCGATTCGCTCCGGGCCGGCAAGACCTCGATCGGCTACCAGACCTGGGGCTCGTTCTCGGTGCTCGACGTCTCGGCCTTCGACGGGGTGTATTTCCGCGGCGGCGAGGAGGACCTGACGAAGGATCCGCAGGTGATCGCCGACCTGCAGGAGGGCGACGGCTCCACCGACCCGGAGAAGCGCAAGGCCGCCTACGCCAAGGCGCTCCAGCGGATCGCCGCGCAGGCCTACGCCCTGCCGATGTTCTCCTACTCGACCAACTACGCCTTCACGTCGGACCTCAACTTCACCGCCCAGCCCGACGAGGTGGCGCGCTTCTACGCGGCGTCGTGGAAGTAGGAGGCCTTCCATGCTGGCCTTCACGTTCCGGCGCGTGCTGGTCGCCCTGGCGGTGGCCCTCACGGTCTCGGTGGCGAGCTTCCTGCTCCTCCACCTCTCGGGCGACCTCGCCACCGCCATCGCCGGCCCCGAGGCCACGGGCCCCCAGATCGCGCAGATCCGCCGGGATTACGGCCTCGACCAGCCGCTGCTGACCCAGTTCCTCACCTGGGGCTGGCGGGCCCTGCACCTCGATTTCGGCAACTCGTTCTATTTCCGCGAGAGCGTGATCGACCTGCTCGCCGCCCGCCTGCCGATCACCCTCTACCTGGGCATCATCGCCCTCGGCGTGGCCCTGTTCGTGGCGATCCCGCTGGGCGTCGTCGCCGCGGTGAAGCGGGACACGTGGATCGACCGGACGGCGCTGGCCGTCTCGGTGCTCGGCCAGGCGATGCCGAGCTTCTGGTTCGGCCTCACGCTGATCCTGATCTTCTCCGTCAACCTCCGCTGGCTGCCGGTCTCCGGCAACGCCACGTGGAAGAACTTCGTCCTGCCCGCGGTGGCGCTCGGCTACTACGCGATGCCCGCCGTAATGCGGCTCACCCGCAACGGCATGCTGGAGGTGCTGGCCTCCGACTACGTCCGCACCGCCCGCGCCAAGGGGCTGCCGCCCAGAAAAATCCTGGTGCGGCACGCGCTCCGCAACGCCGTGATCCCGGTGATCGCCCTCTCGGCGGTGCAGTTCGGCTTCATGCTCGGCGGCTCGATCGTGATCGAGGCGGTGTTCTCGCTCCAGGGCCTCGGCCAGCTCGCCTGGGAATCGATCGCCCGCAACGACTTCCCCGTCGTCCAGGCGATCGTGCTGGTGCTGGCCATGATCTATATCGGCCTGACGCTCGCCGCCGACCTGCTGAACGCCTTCCTCGACCCGCGCCTGCGCCAGTCGTGAGGATCCGCCGATGAGCCTCCCCCCCGACACGGCGGCGCTGGCCGCCCCCGCCCTGCCCCCGGACGCGCCGGTCGCGCTGGCGCCGGTCCCCTCCCCCACCCGCCTGATCCTGCGCCGGGGCCTGCGCCACACCGGCTTCCTGATCGGGGCCGGGATCCTCGGGCTGATCGTGCTGGCGGCGCTCGCCGCCCCACTCATCGCGCCGCACGACCCCTACGCGCAGGACGTGTCCCGCCGCCTGATCCCGCCGATCTGGCAGGCCAAGGGCTCCTGGGACCACGTGCTCGGCACCGACAAGCTCGGCCGCGACTACCTCAGCCGCCTCCTCTACGGCGGCCAGATCTCGCTGCTGATCGGGATCTCGGCGGCGCTGATCTCCGGGCTGATCGGCACGACGCTCGGCCTGTGCGCCGGCTATTTCGGCGGCTGGGTCGACTCGGTGGTGAGCTACGTCGTGACCACGCGGCTCGCCATGCCGGTGGTGCTGGTGGCGCTCGCTATGGCGGCCCTGGTCGGCGGCTCGCTGAAGGTGGTGGTGCTGGTGCTGGGCTTCCTGCTCTGGGACCGCTTCGCCGTGGTGACCCGGGCCGCGACCCAGCAGATCCGCAACCAGGACTTCATCTCGGCCGCCCGCGCCGCGGGGCTGACCGACCTGCGCATCATCCGCCAAGAGATCCTGCCCAACATCATGAACGCGCTGATCGTCGTGGCGACCCTGGAGATGGCCCACGCGATCCTGCTGGAGGCCGCCCTGTCGTTCCTCGGGCTCGGCGTGCAGCCGCCCCTGCCCTCCTGGGGCCTGATGATCGCCGAGGGCAAGCAGTACATGTTCTTCCAGCCCTGGGTGATCACCATCCCGGGCGTGGCGCTCCTCCTCCTCGTGCTGGCGATCAACCTCCTGGGCGACGGCCTGCGCGACATCACGGCGCCCGAGGCGCGCCACTGACGTCTCCGCCGGGCCGGAGCCGGCCGACAGATTAACGAAATGTTTCACGGGAAACACACCATGACGCGAGACGCCGCTATCGCGCGCGCCACGGAGGCCTTCGATTCGGGCGCGTTCCTCGCCCTCCTGCGGGAGGCGGTGGCGATGCCGACCGAGAGCCAGGCCCCCGGCCAGGAGGCGGCGCTCCGCGCCTATCTCGACGCCTTCATCGCGCCGCTGGTCGCCCGCCTCGGCTTCGCGGCCCCAAAAATCTTCCCGAACCCGGACGGGGTGCATGGGCCCTTCCTGATCGCCGAGCGGCACGAGGGTATGGGCCTGCCGACCGTGCTGATCTACGGCCACGGCGACACCGTGCGGGGCTATCCCGAGCAGTGGCGCGCGGGCCTCGGCCCCTGGGAGATCGTGGTCGAAGGCGACCGCTGGTACGGCCGCGGCACCGCCGACAACAAGGGCCAGCACGTCCTCAACCTCGCCGCCCTGGAGCAGGTGATCGCGGCGCGCGAGGGCCATCTCGGCTTCAACGTGAAGCTGCTGATCGAGATGGGCGAGGAATCGGGCTCCCCGGGCCTGCGGCCGTTCTGCCGCGAGCAGGCCGATTCCCTGCGCTCCGACGTGCTGATCGCCTCGGACGGGCCGCGCCTCAACGGCGAGCGCCCGACCCTCTTCCTGGGCTCCCGCGGCGCCTACAATTTCGAGCTGAGCCTCAACCTGCGCGAGGGCCCGCACCATTCGGGCAACTGGGGCGGCCTGCTGCGCAACCCCGGCACGGTGCTGGCCTCGGCGATCGCCTCGATGGTCGACGCCCGCGGCAGCATCCGCGTGGACGCCCTGCGGCCGCCGCCGATCCCCGAGGGCGTGCGCGCGGCGCTCGCCGACATCCGGGTCGGCGAGGACCCGACCGCGCCCACGATCGACACCGACTGGGGCGAGCCGGGCCTCACCCCGGCCGAGCGGGTCTTCGCCTGGAACACGCTGGAGGTTCTGGCCTTCAAGACCGGCGACCCGGACGGGCCGCTCAACGCCGTGCCGCCCCACGCCAAGGCGACCCTGCAGCTGCGCTTCGTGGTCGGCACCGACTGGCAGAACCTCATCCGGAACGTGCGCGCCCATCTCGACGCGCACGGCTTCCCGATGATCGAGGTCCGGCCGGCCCGCGCCGCGGAGGTGTTCCAGGCGACGCGCCTGCCCGTGGAGGATCCCTGGGTGGAGTGGGCGCTCCAGTCGATCGAGGCGAGCAGCGGCAAGAAGCCGGCGCTGCTGCCCAATCTCGGCGGCTCGCTGCCGAACGACGCCTTCTCGGAAATCTTGGGCCTGCCGACCCTCTGGGTGCCGCATTCCTACCCGGCCTGCCGCCAGCACGGGCCCGACGAGCACATGCTCGCCTCCGGCACCCGCGAGGGCCTGGCGATCATGGCCGGCCTGTTCTGGGATCTGGCCGAGGCCGGCCCCGACATCCTCCGCCGCCGCACCGCGAGGGCCTGACACGATGAGCGAGCCGGTCGTCCGCATCCGCGATCTGACGATCGCGCTCCCCAAGGGCGCCGACCGCCCGCACGCGGTCGAGGGCCTGAACCTCGACCTCGAGGCCGGGAAGATCCTGTGCGTCGTCGGGGAATCCGGCTCGGGCAAGTCGATGAGCGCCTACGCGCTCACCGGCCTCCTGCCCCGGGCGCTCAAACCCACCGCCGGCACGATCCTGTTCGAGGGCCGGGATCTCCTGACCCTCGACGAGCCGGCGTGGCGCGCGCTGCGGGGCCGGCGCATCGCCATGGTGTTCCAGGAGCCGATGACGGCCCTGAACCCGGTGATGCGGATCGGCGACCAGATCGCCGAGATGTTCGAGGCCCACAACCTGCTCACCCGGAGCGAGCGCTGGGCCCGCGCCGTGGCGCTGGCCACCGAGGTCGGCCTGCCGAACCCCGAGGAGGCAGTGCGGGCCTACCCGCACCAGCTCTCCGGCGGCCAGCGGCAGCGGGCGATGATCGCCATGGCGCTGGCCTTGGAGCCCTCGGTGCTGGTCGCCGACGAGCCGACCACGGCGCTCGACGTCACCACCCAGGCCCAGATCCTCCGGTTGATCCGCGAGTTGCAGCAGAAGCGCGGGATGAGCGTCCTGTTCATCACCCACGATTTCGGTGTGGTGGCGGAGATCGCCGACCACGTGGCGGTGCTCCAGCGCGGGCGACTCGTCGAATCCGGCACCGCCGAGGCGGTGCTGCGCAACCCGCAGGCGCCCTACACCAGGGCGCTGCTCGCCGCCGTCCCGAGCCTGACGCCGCCGCCGCGCGCAGCCCTGGAGGCGGCTCCGGTCGCCCTCTCGGTGACCGGGCTGTCCAAGACCTATTCCGGGCGCTCCGGCCTGTTCGGCAAGCCGCGGGTCGTGGCCGCGGTCAGGCAAGTCTCCTTCGACGTCCGCCGCGGCGAGACCCTGGGCATCGTCGGGGAATCGGGCTCGGGCAAGTCGACGACCGCGCGGCTCGCGATCCGGCTGATCGAGCCCGATGGCGGAACGGTCCGGCTCGGGGATCTCGACTACACGGCCCTCGGGAAGGCGGCTCTGCGCGACAAGCGCAGCCGGATCCAGATGATCTTCCAGGACCCGTTCGCGTCGCTGAACCCGCGGCGCACCGTGGAGCAGATCATCACGGCGGGGCCGATCGCCCACGGGGTCCCGGCCGCCGAGGCGCGGGAACGGGCGCGCAGCCTCCTCGACCTCGTCGGCCTCGATCCGAAGGCCGCCGCCCGCTACCCCAACGCCTTCTCGGGCGGGCAGCGCCAGCGCATCGGCATCGCCCGGGCGCTCGCCATGGAACCGGACGTGCTGGTGGCCGACGAGGCGGTCTCGGCGCTGGACGTCTCGGTCCAGCGGCAGGTGCTGGATCTGCTGGAGGATCTGAAGCAGCGCCTGTCGCTGGCGATGCTGTTCATCACCCACGACCTGCGGGTGGCTGCCACGATCTGCGACCGGATCGCCGTGATGCACCGCGGCGCCATCGTGGAGATGCGGGGCACCGCGGACCTGTTCGCCGCGCCGGAGCACGCCTACACCCGCACCCTGCTCGCCGCGGTGCCGGGGGCACACGCGTCCTGAGCCGCTCCGGCCCCGGACCGGCCAATCTGGGACGCAGAGACAAGTTTTTTGGACGGGACTGCCCTGTCCGGATCCTGCAAGTTCAGTAGGATAGCGCCGTTGTCGAGGGTGGAGCACCCCGGCGGATCCACGGCTGCACCCGCTATCCGTCCCCGCTCGCACCTCGCACGGGGACAGGGTTATCGAGCGTGTCGATCTCAGACAAGACCGACGACATCCGGCCGAACCGCAAGCGCGGCGAGATGGATCTGCCGCCGGTGCTGCGCCGCGGGCGCGAACACCGGATCGTGCGCTGGATCGGCGCCGCAAACCGCAAGGCTCCGCGTCCCGCGGAAGCCGCTGCGCCCGCCGACGACCGGGTGATCAAGCTGAGCTGGGCCGACACGTTCGGCCGACCGGGCCGCGGCGAGCCCGGCCGGTCCGCCCCCGGCTCCGCGCAGGTGCTGCCGTTCCAGGGGCGCCGCAGCGAGACCGCGCCGCGCGCGACCCCGCGCCGCTCCGCCGATCAGCCGCCGGTGCCCGTCCTGCGCTGATCGACGCGCCCGCCGGGCACACCGAGACCGATCGCCTTCGCCAGCGCGGAGCGCTGCGCGGCGTAGCCCGGCGCGGTCATCGGGTAATCGTCCGGCAGGCCGTAGCGCTCGCGGTACCGCTCCGGCGTCAGGCCGTGGGCGGTGAGATGGCGCTTCAGGGTCTTGTAGGTCCGGCCGTCGATGAAGCTGACGATCCCGTCCTCCTGGACCGACTTGCGGATCTGGGCCGGCGTGGGCCGCTCCACGGCCGGTTCGGCGGCCGCCGCCGGCGGCTGCCCGTCGAGGGCCGCCAGGGCCGCGTGCACGCTCGCCATCAGCTCGGGCAGGGCCGTCGGCGGAACGGAATTGTTCGAGACGTAGGCGGCGACGATCTCGCCCACCAGCGTGACCAACCTGAGGCTGTTCTCGGGATTCTTTTCAGGCACTGCGCGAGTCCACACGAAGCTTTCGACGACGACGCCTGCGGTTCCAAAGCAAAAACCGCGTATGTGTCAAGCCGATCTCGACAGAGGAGCGATCTCGCATAGCGCTTTTCGATGCGAGAGCCGGCACCCCGGCGCGAAAGGCCTCGGTCACCTGCACAAAGGTGCCCATTGAATGCCGGTTACAGAGACCGGAGGGACGCAGGGCGGGAAATACCCCGCGCGGCCTCACCCGATCCCGAGGGCGCGGATCAGCGCGAGGCTGAGGGCGATCAGGACCGCCAGCGAGGCGGTGACCGCGAGGGTGACCCGGCCGCCGACCCGGGCCAGGACCCGGACGTCGACCCCGAGGCCGAGGGCGGCCATGGACAGGACGGTGAGCACGCCGGCGAGCTGGGTCAGAGGCTTCACCGCCGGATCCGGCACGAGGCCCAGGGAGCGCAGGGTGGCCAGCGCCAGGAAGCCGAGGATGAACCAGGGCACCAGCTTGGTGAAGCCCGGACGGGCCGGCGCCGCCGGCGCCCCGGCCGCCCGCGGCAGCCGCGGGGCGATCAGCGAGAACGCCACCACGACGGGGCCGAGCATCAGCACCCGCACCAGCTTGACCAGGGTGCCGACCTGGGTCGACAGCAGGCTCACCGGCACGGTCGCGGCCAGGACCTGCGGCACCGCGTAGACGGTCAGCCCCGCCAGCACCCCGTACTGGTTGTCGGTCATGCCGGCGAGGGGCACGAACAGCGGCAGCCCGAGCACCATCAGCACGCCGAGGACGGCGGTGAACGCGATGGCGGCGGCGATGTCCTTCGCCTCCGCGCCGATCACGGGCGCCACCGCGGCGATGGCCGAGTTGCCGCAGATGGCGTTGCCGCAGGCCACCAAGATCGCCATCCGGGCCGGCAGCCCGAGCGCCCGGCAGATCGCCACGCTGGCGGCGATGCCGAGGACGACGGTCCCGACGATGCCGGCCAGCAGCGCCGGACCGGAGGCGAGGATCGCCCCGAGGCTCAGGGAGGCGCCGAGCAGCACCACGGCGACCTCGAGCAGCTGCTTGGCCGAGAAGGCGATGCCGGTGCGGAACTGCGCCGGAGGCGTCCAGGCGGTCCGCACCGCGATGCCGATCAGGATCGCCAGGACCAGGGCCTCGATGTAGGGGTGGCCGGCGACCCGCTCCTCCACCGCCTGCGCGGCCATCGCCACGCCGGTGATCGCCGCGCACAGGCCGATCCCGGGCAGGACCGAGGCGGCGGTGTCAGATCGCCCTCCCCGGTCGGGGCGCGCCGGCGTCGGGGCCGTCTTGGAGGGGGCTTCAGGGTTCACGGGATCGGGCTCCGGGGGTCGTCGGCGGAGCCTATAGGAAGAAAACGTTCGCCGCACCCGCGCGACGGAGAAGTTCGATCTCCATCCGCGCGCCGTGCGAGAAGGTCGATCTCAGACGGTCCTTCCCCCGGAGGCCGTGCAGGCGGGCGGGCGAGGCCGGTGCCGCGCACCGGCCGCGTTCAGGCCTGCATGCCCCAGCGCTGGACGGTGCGCCGCTCGATCGTCTGAAAGATCAGGTTCTCGACGACGAGGCCGATCAGGATCACGGTGAGCAGCCCGGCGAACACGTTCGGGATGTCGAGCATGTTCTTGTTCTCGAAGATGAACCAGCCGAGGCCGCCCGCCCCGGACGACACCCCGAAGACCAGCTCGGCGGCGATCAGGGTGCGCCACGCGAAGGCCCAGCCGACCTTCAGGCCGGTGAGGATCGAGGGAAAGGCCGCCGGGATCAGGATCTTGCCGATCAGCCGCGGGCCCGACAGCCCGTAATTGCGCCCGACCATCTTGAGCGTCCGGCTCACCGACAGGAAGCCCGAATGGGTGTTGAGGGCGATCGCCCAGGTCACCGAGTGGACCAGCACGAAGATCAGGCTGCCGTTGCCCAGGCCGAACCAGATCAGCGCCAGGGGCAGCAGCGCGATCGCCGGCAGCGGGTTGAACATGGACGTCAGCGTCTCGAGCAGGTCGGTCCCGATCCGCGACGCGATGGCGACGCCGGTCAGCACGGTCGCCAGGGCGACGCCGGCGGCGTAGCCCATGAGCAGCACCTTCAGCGAGCTCCAGGCCCGGGCCGGCAGCGTGCCGTCCGCGATGCCACGGAAGAAGGCCTCCACGGTCGCCGAGAAGGTCGGGAACAGGAGGTCGTTGTCGAGGTAGCGCCCGTAGGCCTCCCAGATCCCGGCGAGGATCACGAGGATCACGATCTTGCGCAGCCAGGCCTGGTTGTAGAGCCGCTCGGTGATCGACAGCGGCTTCTCGACCACCGCGGCGCCGTGGGCGTGGCCGGTCTCGCGCACGATCTCGGGCCGGCCGGACGGCGCCAGGGGCGACAGGCGCGGCGCCGCGCCCGTCCCGGCCAGCGGGGCGCCGCTCAGGGCTTGCGCGCTAGACATTCTCCGCCTCCTGGATCTCTTCCGAGAACAGCATGTGCTGGATCCGGCCCTCGAGCTGCAGCGCAGCCTCCGGCGAGGCGGCGCTGTTGAGCTCGGCCTTCACCTCGCCGGGATGGGGCGAGAGCAGCAGGATGCGCGAGCCGACCTTGATCGCCTCGGGGATCGAGTGGGTGACGAACAGGACGGTGAAGCGCGTGCCCTCCCACAGGGCCAGCAGCTCGTCCTGCATGCGCCGCCGGGTGAGCGCGTCGAGCGCCGCGAAGGGCTCGTCCATCAGCAGGATGTCGGGCTCCATCGCCATGCCGCGGGCGATGGCGACGCGCTGCTTCATCCCGCCCGACAGGGTGTGGGGGTAGCTGTCGGCGAACTTCGTGAGGTTGACCTTGTCGATGTAGAGGTTGGCCCGGTCCAGGGCCTCGCGACCTCTCAGCCGGCCCGAGGCCTCGAGGGCGAAGACCACGTTCTGCCGGACCGTCTTCCACGGCAGGAGCTGGTCGAATTCCTGGAACACCATCATCCGGTCGGGGCCGGGCTCGGTGACCGGGCGCCCCTTCAGGCGGATCTCGCCCTCGGTCGGCGCCATGTAGCCGCCCACCGCCTTGAGCAGGGTCGACTTCCCGCATCCGGACGGCCCGAGCAGGACGAACCGGTCCCCGGGCCAGACCCGGAAGCTCACCCGGTAGGTGGCCGTGACGAGGTGCTCGGGCGTCTTGTAGCGGAGCGTGACGCCGTCGACCTCCAGCAGAGGCTGACCCGTGTCCATCCATCCTCCCTGGCGCCGCGGCTTGGACCGCGTTTCGCTGAGGGCCGGAGATGGTCCGCCCCTCACAGGAAAGTGTATCGGGCCGCGGAAGAGGCTGTAAAGGTCGATATTCTGTATGCGATGGGATCTTGGTCCCGATCGTCAGGCCCGACTGGTCAGGCCCGACAGGTCAGGCCGGATGCCACCACCGGCCCTTCAGCACCACGCCCTCGGCGGTGATCCGCCGGTCGCCCGTCATGTGCTCGCCCCGCGTGTCGACGTAGTCGAACGCGCCGTCCCGCACCGCCAGCACGGTGGCGTCGCCGAGCGCCCCGACCTTCAGGGTCCCGTACTCCATCCGCTTGAGCGCCACGGCGGCGTTCACCGTGGAGGCGGCGATCACGTCGGTGAGGCTCATGCCGAGGCAGAGCATCTTCGACATGGTGGTGACTTGGTCGAAGGCCGGCCCCTCGATGCAGAGCTGGTGCACGTCCGACGAGATCGTATCGGGCAGGAAGCCTCCCGCCAGCATGGCCCGCGCCGTCTTGAAGGCGAACGAGCCCTTGCCGTGGCCGATGTCGAAGATCACGCCCCGCGCCCGCGCCTCGCGCAGCGCCGGCTTCACGGCGCCCTGGGCCGTGATGGGGGAGTTCGGGAACGGCCGGAACGCGTGGGTCAGCACGTCGCCGGGCCGCAGCATGGCCAGCACCTGCTCGTAGCTCGGCGGCGGCTCGTCGATATGGGCCATCAGCGGCAGGCCGGTCTCCTCCGCGACCTGCAGCGCGATGTCGAGCGGCGCGGTGCCCTGGTCGCCCGAGGCGTGGCGCCCGACCCGGACCTTGATGCCGACGATCACGTCCCGGTTGGCGTCGGCGACCTCGACCGCCTCGCGGGGCGCCATGAGCCGCGGATCCTCGCTCTCGCCGACCATGATGGTCTTCGAGAACCCGAAGATGCCGGCGAAGGAGACGTGCAGGTAGGCGAGGATCCGCGCCTGCGACCGCTCGATCACGTGGCTGCGGAAGCCCGCGAAGTTGCCGGGCCCGGCGCTGCCGGTATCGACCGAGGTGGTCACCCCGGAGGTCCGGCAGAATTCGTCGGCGTCGATGCCGAGGGAGGTGCCGCCCCAGTAGACGTGGGTGTGCAGGTCGATCAGGCCCGGCGTGACGATCGCGCCTTCCATGTCGCGGACCTGCGTGCCGGGGCCGGCCGGCAGGTCGCGGCCGAAGCCCGAGACCCGGCCGTCCGCGAAGGCGACGTCGCAGATTCCGTCGTGGTTCTGCGACGGGTCGATGACCCGCGCGCCCTTCAGGATGAGGTCGTGCTGCACGGAAGGCTCCGAATGTTGGTCGCGAACAGCTCGACCGTCATCGCGAGCGCAGCGAAGCGAAGCGACCCAGGGATCCGCCATGCTCGGGGATCGCGCGCGACACCGGGTTGCTTCACTGCGCTCGCAAAGACGGCTCCGTCAGGCCGCCCGGGCGGGGGCGGCCGCGTCGTTGAGGTGGCAGGCGGCGAAGTGTCCGGCGCCGACCGCGTCGAGGCCCGGCACCTCGGTCCGGCAGCGGTCGAAGGCGTGCGGGCAGCGGGTATGGAAGCGGCAGCCCGCGGGCGGGTTGATCGGGCTCGGCACGTCGCCCTTGAGCACGATGCGGGTGCGCCCGGCCCCGGGCTCGGGGATCGGCACCGCCGAGAGCAGGGCCTGAGTGTAGGGGTGCTTGGGCGCGAGAAAGAGATCGCGGCGCGGCCCGATCTCGACGATCTTGCCGAGATACATCACCGCCACCCGGTGGGTCATGTGCTCGACGATGGCGAGGTCGTGCGAGATGAACAGCATCGCGAGGTCGAGCTCGCGCTGCAGGTCGCGCAGCAGGTTGACGATCTGGGCCTTCACCGAGACGTCGAGGGCCGAGACCGCCTCGTCGCAGATGATCAGGTCCGGCTCGGCGGCGAGCGCCCGGGCGATGCCGATGCGCTGGCGCTGCCCGCCCGAGAACTCGTGCGGGAAGCGCCCCAGCGCCTCCCGCGGCAGGCCGACCCGCTCCATCAGGCTGGCCAGCCGGCTCTCCAGGTCGGCACTGTTGCGGGCCAGCCCGAAATTGCGGATCGGCTCGGCCAGGATCGCCCGCACCCGCATCCGCGGGTTGAGCGACGAGAACGGGTCCTGGAACACCATCTGGATGTGGCGCCGGAGGGGCCGGAGCGACCCGGCCGAGAGGTCGTCGATGCGCCGCCCGTCGAGCACCACCTGCCCGGCGGTGGGCGCGTAGAGGCGCATCAGCGCCTTGGCGACCGTGGACTTGCCGCAGCCGGACTCGCCGACGAGCGACAGGGTCTCGCCCCGGGCGACCGTGAAGGACAGGCCGTCCACCGCCTTGAGCACGCGCTTGGACTGGCCGAACAGGCCGCCGCCGAGGGCGAAGTGCTTCTTGAGGTCGTTGACCTCCAGCAGGGTGCGGGCGGCGGGTGCGGGCGTGGCGCTCATGCCGCGAGGGCGTCCTTCGGCGCGTAGTGGCAGGCGGCGAGGTGGCCCGGCGCCTTCGGCTCCAGGGCCGGCGCGTAGGCGCGGCACAGGTCGGTGACGTCCGGGCAGCGCCCGGCGAAGACGCAGCCCTCGATCCGGCCCTTGAGGCTCGGCACCATGCCGGGGATCTCGGCGAGCCGTTCGTCGCCGCCGTGCTCGACCGCGCCGAGCTTCGGCACCGCCCCCATCAGGCCGCGGGTGTAGGGGTGGCGCGGCGCCCGGAACAGGTCGCGGACCGGCGCCTCCTCGACCTTGCGGCCGGCATACATCACCACCACCCGGTCGGCGACCTCGGCGACCACGCCGAGATCGTGGGTGATCAGCATGATCGCGGCGCCGACCCGGGCCTTCAGGTCGCGCATCAGGTCGAGGATCTGGGCCTGGATGGTCACGTCGAGGGCCGTGGTCGGCTCGTCGGCGATCAGGAGCTTGGGCGAGCAGGCGAGCGCGATGGCGATCATCACCCGCTGGCGCATGCCGCCGGAGAGCTGGTGGGGGTATTCCCGCACCCGGCGCCGCGGCTCGGGGATGCCGACCAGCGTCAGCATCTCCACGGCCCGCTCCTCGGCCTCCCGGCGGCCGAGCCCCTGGTGCAGGCGCAGGGTCTCGCCGATCTGGCGGCCGACCGTCAGCACCGGGTTCAGGGAGGTCATCGGCTCCTGGAAGATCACGCTGATGTCGTTGCCGCGGATCTTGCGCATGGCGCTGTTCGGCAGGTCGAGGAGGTTCCGGCCCTCGAACTTGATCGCGCCGGCGATGCGGGCCGGCGGCTCGGGCAGGAGCCGCAGGATCGACATCGAGGTCACCGACTTGCCGCAGCCGGACTCGCCCACGATCGCCAGGGTCTCGCCCGACTGGATCGCGAACGAGACCCCGTCCACCGCCCGGTTCACCCCGTCGGGGGTGCGGAAATGGACCTGCAGGTTCTCGATCGACAGCAGGGGGGGGCCGCTCACGCCTGTGCTCATCACACGTCCTTCGCCATGCGGGGGTCGAGGGCGTCGCGCAGGCCGTCGCCGACGAGGTTCACGGCGAGCACCGTCATCGAGAGGAAGATGGCCGGGAACAGGATGATGTAGAACTTCACCTGCCAGAGGGCCCGGCCCTCGGCCATGATGTTGCCCCAGGAGGGCGTCGAGGGCGGCACGCCCGCGCCGATGAACGACAGGATCGCCTCGGTGATCATCGCGGAGGCGCAGATGTAGGTCGCCTGCACGGTCATGGGCGCCAGCGTGTTGGGCAGGATGTGGCGCCAGATGATCGCCGGCATCCGGGTGCCCGTGGTCACCGCCGCCTCGACGTAGGGCTGCTCGCGCAGCGACAGCACCACGCCGCGCACGAGGCGGGCGACGCGCGGGATCTCCGCGATGGTGATGGCGATGATCACGTTCTGGACCGAGCCGCGGGTGAGCGCCATCAGCGCGACCGCGAGCAGGATCGGCGGGATCGACATCATGCCGTCGACGACCCGCATGACGATCCCGTCGAGCCAGCGCACCATGCCGGAGACGAGGCCGACCGCGAGCCCCGCGACCGAGGCGAGGAACGCCACCGAGAAGCCGACCAGCAGCGAGACCCGGGCGCCGTAGACCACCCGCGAGTAGACGTCGCGGCCGAGCATGTCGGTGCCGAACCAGTACTGGGCCGACGGGGCCCGGGTGCGCTTGGCCGGCGCCAGGGCGGTCGGGTCGACGGTGCCGAGATAGGGGGCCAGCACCGCCATCAGGAAGACGATGAGGAGCAGCACGCCGCCGACCACGATGGTCGGGTTGCGGCGCACGTAGGTCCAGACCCGGCCCCGGCGCTTGCGGGCCGGGATGACGTCCGGCAGCGGCGCCGCGACGGCGAGGCCCGGCGGCGGGGGCGCCTTGGGGGCGGCCCCCTCGGGCGGGGTGCCCGCCTGCGGGGCGCTGCTGGGGAAGGGCGCGACGGTCGCGGTCAATAGCGGATCCTCGGGTCGAGCACGGTGTAGAAGAGGTCGATGGCGAGGTTCACGAGCACGTAGACGAAGCTGAACAGCAGCACGACGCCCTGGATGACCGGGTAGTCGCGCCGCAGGATCGCGTCGACGGTGAGGCGCCCGAGGCCGGGAATCGCGAAGACCGTCTCGGTCACCACCGCGCCGCCGATCAGCAACGCGATGCCGATGCCGATCACGGTGACGATCGGCACCGCGGCGTTCTTGAGGGCGTGGACGAACAGGACCGGCCCCTGCGACAGCCCCTTGGCCCGGGCCGTGCGCACGTAATCCTGCTGGAGCACGTCGAGCATGGTCGCGCGGGTCACCCGGGCGATCAGCGCGATGTAGACGAGACCGAGCGTCACCGCCGGCAGGATCAGGTTGGACAGCCAGGGCCACAGGCCCTGCTCGATCGGCGTGTAGCCCTGCACGGGCAGCCAGCCGAGCTCGAGAGCGAAGACGTAGGCCAGCACGTAGCCGACCACGAAGACCGGCACCGAGAAGCCCGTCACGGCGAGCCCCATCACGAGGCGGTCGATCAGGCTGCCGGCCTTCCAGGCGGCGACGACGCCGAGCGGCACCGCCACCACGATGGCGAAGACCAGGGTGACGAGCATCAGCGAGACGGTGGGCTGCACCCGCTGGCCGATCATGGTGGTGACCGGCAGGTTGGTGAAGATCGAGGTGCCGAGATCCCCGTGGAGGATCTGCCACGACCATTCCCAGAACCGCACCAGGAACGGCCGGTCGAGGCCGAGCGTCGCGCGGATGCGGGCGACGTCGTCGGGGGTTGCCTGGTCGCCCGCGATGATCGCCGCCGGGTCGCCGGGGGCGAAGTAGAGGAGGCTGAAGACGAACAGCCCGACCACCGCCATGACGGGGATGGTGGCGAGGATGCGCCTGCCGATATAGCCGAGCATGGGTCCTCGCTATCGTGCCGGGCCGAGGGCGCGGCGGGCGCCGCGCGTCCCCCTCCCCCCTCTGCGGGTGCCGATATTCACACGTCTGGGTCTGGTGCCAACGCTGGCGGCAGAGCGCGAAGGGCCCCCTCTCCCGGGCGGGAGAGGGTTGGGGTGAGGGATGAGAAGGTTCAGGACAGAGCACCGCCTTGCGGCGTGGACCGGTCGCGCCTCCTTCTGAGAGTTCTCGTCCCTCACCCTGTCCCGCTCCCGACGGATCTCGGGCCTGCCCGAGATCCGCACCGCGGAGCCCGGGTCGGGCAAGCCCGACCGGGATGGAGAGGGGATCCGCGCCTGATCCTGCGGCCGCGTCGCCGAGCGCGCTGCCCGAAGCGGGCAGCCGGCACGCGAGACCGGGCCGATCGGGCAAGCCGACGTGGCGAAGTCCTGCGCCATCACGCCTTCGACACGCCCCAGGTGAAGGGGATCGGCCCCTTCACGATGCCCGAGACGTTCTTCCGCCACGCCTGGTAGCCGAGGAAGAACCCGGTGGGCACGTAGACCACGCCCTCGCAGGCGGCGGCGTTGACCTTGTCGATGGCGGCCTTCTCGGCGGCCGGGTCGGCGGCGTCGAACCACTCGGCGATGGCGGTCTCCACCGGCGGGATGTTCGGCCAGCCGAACCACGCCTTGTCGCCGCTCGCCCGCACCGCCGGGTAGCCCGCCGGGTTGATGCAGTCGGCGCCCGCGTGCCAGGTGTGGAACATGTTCCAGCCGCCCTGGGACGGCGGCGCCTTGGAGGCCCGGCGGGTGCCGGTGGTGCCCCAGTCGGTCGCGACGAAATCGACGTTGAAGCCCATCTTCTTCAGGAGGTCGGCGGTGATGTCGCCCTGCGCCTTGGTGATCCCCTGGTCCTGCGCCACGATGCAGACCACCGGCTCGCCCTTGTAGCCGGCTTCCTTGAGCAGCTTCTGGCCGAGCTTGATGTCGCCCTTGCCGACATTGCCGCCGCCCGCCTCGCTGTAGAGGGGCGTCCCCGGCGTGAAGAAGCCCGGCAGCTTCTTCCACAGGCTGTCGTCGTCGCCGACGATCGAGCGCATGTAGTCCTCCTGGCTCATCGCGGTCAGGACGGCCTGGCGGATCTTCGGGTTGTCGAAGGGCGGATGCAGGTGGTTCATCCGGAACGACCCGATATTGCCCAGCGGGTCGGCGATATCGACGTTGAGGCTGCTGTTGTTGCGCAGCAGGGGCACGAGGTCGGAGATCGGGTTCTCCCACCAGTCGACCTCGCCGTTCTGCAGGGCCGCCGACGCGGTTGCGGCGTCCGGCATGATCACCCACTCGACCCGGTCGACCAGCATGCGCTTGCCGCCCGCGAGCCAGGAATTCGGCTCGTCGCGGGGCTTGTAGTCGGTGAAGGTCTCGAACACCGCCCGGGCGCCCGGCACCCACTCGTTGCGGACGAACTTCATCGGGCCCGAGCCGACATACTCGGTGATCTGCGTGAACGGGTCGGTCTTGGCGATCCGCTCCGGCATCATCAGGGCCATCGGCGCGTTGGTCTTGCCGAGCGCGTAGAGCAGCTTCGGGAACGGCTTCTTCAGGCGCCACCGGAAGGTCCTGTCGTCGGTCGCCGCGAGGTCGTCCTGGATCCCGCGGATCATCAGGCCGATCGGGTCCCGGGCCATCCAGCGGGTGAGGCTCGCCACCACGTCCTTGGCCAGCACCGGCTCGCCGTCGTGCCACTTGAGGCCGGGACGCAGCCGGAAGGTCCAGGTCAGCTTGTCGCCCGAGACCTCCTCGGACTCGACCATCTGGCGCTGCGGCTTCAGCTGCGCGTCGACGCCGTAGAGCATGTCCCAGACGAGGGTGCCGGCGTTGCGCACCACGTACTGGGTCCCCCAGATCGGGTCGAAATTGGCGAGGTTCGCCTGCGGCACGAAGCGCAGGACCTTGCCGCCCTGCGCGAGGGCCGGCCGCGCGAGTTGCGGCGCAGCCAAACCGAGCGCGGCCGAACCCTTGAGAAAGGTCCTGCGGTCCATCGTCGTCTCCCTGGCGGTGCGGATCTCAAGCATCGGTCGCCGGCCCGCACCTTGCGGGCGAGTTTGAACGGTTCTGATGCACGGGCGCAATGGCCCGGCGTGACAACGGCGCCCGGCCACGCGCCCGCCCCGCCGCCGGCCCCGGGGCGACGTCGGCGTGGATGGGGGCTGTGGCGGCGCGGCTCGAACTCACGGGGCGCGTCTCGCAAGCCCCGCGCCAGCCCGCCCGTCACTGCGTTATGTATTCAGGACTGTGGCGCGCGCGGCGTTTCGGCCGATCTGTCCCGCACCGTCATCGCGGGCGCCGCGCAGGGACACAGGGCAGCGCGATCCCCGCCGGCGTCGCGCAGCCCGGGTTGCCTCGCTCCGCCCGCGGAGCGGCTATGCCCAAACCGCCGATCGGGGACGGGATCACAGGTCGTTTCGCGGCTTGGATGCGAGCGTGGCGCTTCCCGCACGGTCGCCGGGGGCCGTGCGGGCCTCTCCCGGCGCGAGGGGGGCGAGAGGGCGCCCGCCCTTCGGCCTGAGACGAATCCGCGAGCCTCCGCGGAGGAGGGCCCGGCGGGGGCGGCCGGAGCCGAACCGGGCGCCTCAGCCGACCTGACGCAGGTGGCCGCCCCGCGCGCCCGGCACCGCCTGCATGGCGCGGATGAAGGCCGCGATCCGGGGCGCGATCACCGACCGGTAGCGCGAGCCGTTGAACACGCCGTAATGGCCGACGCCGGCCTGGAGGTGGTAGGCCTTGCGCGCCTCGGGAAGGTTCGGCGTCAGGTCGAGGGCCGCCTTGGTCTGGCCGACGCCGGAGATGTCGTCGTTCTCGCCCTCGACCGCGAGGATCGCGCAGCGGCGGATGGCGCCGAGGTCGACCGGCGCGCCGCGGTGCGTCATCCGCCCCGTCGGCAGGGCGTGGTCGACGAACACGGTCTGCACGGTCTGGAGGTAGTACTCGGCCGTCAGGTCCATCACGGCGAGGTACTCGTCGTAGAACTCGCGGTGCTTCTCGGCCGAGTCGCCGTCGCCCGTCACCAGATGGTCGAACATGTCCGAATGGGCGGTGACGTGGCGGTCGAGGTTCATCGCCATGAAGCCCGACAGCTGCAGGAAGCCCGGATAGACCCGGCGCCACGCGCCCGGGTAGATCGGCGGCACGAGGCTGATCGTGTTCTGCTCGAACCATTTCTGGCCGCGCTCCTGCGCGAGGCAGTTCACCGCGGTGGGCGAGCGGCGGGTGTCGATCGGGCCGCCCATCAGGGTCATGGAGGCCGGCACCGCCGGCTCGTCGGCCGCCTCCATCAGCGCCACCGCGGCGATCACCGGCACCGCCGGCTGGCAGACCGCCATGACGTGCAGGTCCGGCCCGAGGACCGCGAACATCTCCTGCAGATAGTCGATGTAGTCGTCCAGATCGAACTGGCCCGCGAAGAGCGGCACCATCCGGGCGTCGGTCCAGTCGGTGATGAACACCCGGTGGTTCGGCAGCATCGCCTCGACGGTGCCGCGCAGCAGCGTGGCGTAGTGCCCCGACATCGGCGCGACGATCAGCAGCTTGGGCTGCGGCTCCGCGGGGGCCGCCGGGAACGCGCGGTCGAAGGCGATCAGGCGGCAGAACGGCCGCTCCCAGACCACCCGCTCGGTGACCGGGACCGCCACGCCGTCCACCACCGTCTCGGTGAAGCCGAAGGCGGGCTTGCCGTACTGGCGGGTGACGCGCTCGAACATCTCGCAGCCGGCGCTGACCGCGCGGGCATAGGGTCCGTAGGCCAGGGGATTGCCCGGCATCTGCAGCCCGTAGCGGGTGAGGTCGGCGGCGACGCGGGCCGGTGCCATCAGGGCGCGGGCGCCCTCGTACAGGGAATAGGCCAGCAGCATCGTCACCTCGCGGTCTCGGTGTGGCCGCGGGCATCGGGCCGCGCGGCCCACACCCCCTGCAACCCGAATCGATAGGATAATGCTCCAGCCTGAACGCGGGCGGAACATCCCGGAGCTGCGGCGACTTGCCTGTGACCACGTCCGCGGGCGACCGTCCGCAGCGACGACGTGTCCGGGTCGGCGCGCCGGGATCCCGTCGCCGCGTCATGCGAAGGGAGTCCACGGGACGCCGCGCCGGCGGGCCCGTCCGGCGACGCACCGATACAGACTATGCCCGATACCGATCTCAGCGGCCTCGGTCGCGACGCGCGACACCTGCGGCTCGACACCTTCGTCCGCCTGCGCTGGCTCGCCATCACGGGCCAGAGCGCGGCGGTCGTCGGGGCGCAGTTCGGCCTGGGCCTGCCCCTGCCCTTCGGCTGGTGCTTCCTGGTGATCGCCACCTCGTCCTGGCTGAACCTCGCCCTGCGGATCCGCTTCCCGGCGAGCTACCGGCTCAGCGACGATTCCGCGGCCCTGCTGCTCGCCTTCGACATCGTGCAGCTCGCGGCCCTGCTGTTCCTCACGGGCGGGCTCCAGAACCCGTTCTCGCTGCTGTTCCTCGCCCCCGTGCTGATCTCGGCGACCGCCCTGCCGCCTGAGCGGACGCTGGCGCTCGGCCTCCTGGCGGTGGGGCTGGCGACCCTGCTGGCCCTGGTGCACCGGCCCCTGCCCTGGTTCGCGGACGGGCGGATCGAGCTGCCGTTCCTGTACGTCTCCGGCGTCTGGACCGCGATCCTGCTCGGGACCGCCTTCACGGGCGTCTACGCGTGGCGGGTGGCCGAGGAGACCCGGCTCCTCGCCCAGGCGCTCGCCGCCACCGAGCTGGTGCTCGCCCGCGAGCAGCACCTGTCGCAGCTCGACGGGCTCGCGGCCGCGGCTGCCCACGAATTGGGCACGCCGCTGGGCACGATCATGGTGGTGACCAAGGAGCTGATCCGCCAGCTCGGGCCCACCGCCTCGCCGGCGGTGGCGGAGGATCTCAACCTGCTGCGCGAGCAGGTCGACCGCTGCCGCGGCATCCTCGGCAAGCTGACCTCCCTCGACGGGGACGGGGCCGGGGCCGGCTTCCTGGAGACGGTGACGTTCAGCCACCTCGTGGAGGAGCTGGTGGCGCCGCAGCGGGCACTCGGCGCCGCCCTCGCCGTCACCAGCACCGGCGAGGGGCCGGAGCCGGCCTGCCGGCGCAACCCGGGCGTCATGTTCGGGCTCGCCAACATCCTCGACAACGCCGTCGACTTCGCCGAGGCCGGCGTCACCGTGGAGGGGCGCTGGACCCCCGACCGGGTCTGGATCGAGATCCGCGACGACGGGCCGGGCTTCTCCAGCGAGGTGCTGCTGCGGGCCGGCGAGCCCTACGTCACCACCCGCAGCCACGACCGGCCGCAATCCGGCGGGACCGTGGGGGCCGGCCTCGGCCTCGGGCTGTTCATCGCCAAGACCCTGATCGAGCGCTCGGGGGCGCAGCTCGCCCTGATGAACGTCGCGGCGCCGGACGCCCACGGGGCGATCGTGCGCGTCTCCTGGGCCCGTCACATCTTCGAGCGCGGCGCCGCGCCGCGACATTCTCCGGAACTCAGTATCCACGCCCCCCTGCCACCGGGCGATGCCGTCCCTATATGAGGGACAGACCAAGAACCCGACGACGAAAACCCGAAAGGAGTGCCGGATGCTCACGCAGCCCGGGACCTCGGCGGCGACAGACGCCGCCGTGATCAACGATGCCGATCCGCTGGCCGCCTTCTCCGACCGCAGCCTGCTGATCGTCGACGACGACAAGCCGTTTCAGACCCGCCTCGCCCGCGCGATGGAGAGCCGCGGCTACCACGTGCAGGTGGCCGACAGCGTCGCGGACGGCGTCTCCGCCGTCGAGGCCCGCGCCCCGGCCTTCGCGGTGATCGACATGCGCCTGGGCGACGGCAACGGCCTCGACGTGATCGCCCGCCTCAAGGAGCGCAGGCCCGAGGCCCGCGGCGTGATCCTGACCGGCTACGGCAACATCGCCACCGCGGTCACCGCGGTGAAGCTCGGCGCCTTCGATTACCTCGCCAAGCCCGCCGACGCCGACGAGATCCACGGCACGCTGATGGCGCAGCCGGGCGAGCGGGCCGACCCGCCCGAGAACCCGATGTCGGCGGACCGGGTCCGCTGGGAGCACATCCAGCGCGTCTACGAGCTGTGCAGCCGCAACGTCAGCGAGACCGCCCGGCGCCTCAACATGCACCGGCGGACCCTGCAGCGGATCCTGGCCAAGCGCGCGCCGCGCTGAGGCCGGTCCAGATCGGGCCGCGGCCCGGCCCCCGCCCGATCGGTTGCATCGCCCCGCCTCTGTGGGCTAGCTGCGCGGGTCCCGGACGGTTCGTCCGGGGCCCGAAATCTTTTCGAGGGCGGATCTCGTGAACGGGCGCAACGCCATCACCATCATCAGCATGATGGTCCTCGTCGGCACCGAGGTCTTCGCCGTGGCCATCGCGGCGGGCTGGGCCATCGCGGGCATCTTCGATCTCGGCGAGCGGGTCGGACACGTCCTGATGGGCCTGTTCAGCCTGTTCGCGGCCTGGATCATGCTCCAGCTCTGGCGCCGGGCGACCAGCATCGAGCCCCTGCGGGGACCGGTCCCGGCGGCGCATCGCTGACGCGCGCCCGCGCGCGGGTTCCGCGTTCGAGTTGTATCGAACAGCGGAATGATCCCTATGCGTGCGGCGTGTTCGACAGTGCGCCGGCCTTCCTGCTAGAAGCGACCGGCGACGGTCTGTGTGATGTTGTCGCAGGTCACACTCCCGTCCCGGACACGCGTGAGACCCGAAGATCCATGAAAGCCCGTATCATCGTCACCCTGAAGACCGGTGTACTCGACCCGCAGGGCAAGGCGATCGAGGCCGCCCTCAGGTCCCTCGGCATCGAGGGCGTCGACGGCGTCCGGCAGGGCAAGGTCTTCGACATCGAGGTGTCGGCGGCCGACGGCGCCGCCGCCGAGGCGACGCTGCGCACGGCCTGCGAGAAGCTCCTGGCCAACACCGTCGTCGAGAACTACGCGATCGAGATCCTCTGATGCACGCCGCGGTCGTCGTCTTCCCGGGTTCCAACCGCGAGTCGGACGTGGTCCGGGCCCTGCGGCGCTCCGGCGCGCAGGTGAGCCTCGTCTGGCACGCGGACCACGCGCTCCCCGCCGGCACCGACCTCGCCGTCCTGCCCGGCGGCTTCTCGTACGGCGACTACCTGCGCTGCGGCGCCATCGCCGGCCGGGCCGCCGCCATGGACGCGGTCCGGGCCCACGCCGCCCGCGGCGGCCTCGTGCTCGGCATCTGCAACGGTTTCCAGATCCTGTGCGAATCGGGCCTGCTGCCCGGCGTGCTGATGCGCAACATCGACCGGCGCTTCATCTGCCACCGGCAGACGCTCCGGGTGGAGCGCACCGATACCCGCTTCACCAGCGCCTACACCCGGGGCCAGGTGATCGACGTCTGCGTCGCCCACGGGGAAGGCAACTACTTCGCCGATCCCGAGACCCTGGCGCGGATCGAGGGCGAGGGCCGGGTCGCCTTCCGCTACTGCGACGCGGCCGGCGCGATCACCGTCGAGGCGAACCGCAACGGCTCCCTCAACGCCATCGCGGGCGTCCTGTCGGAGACCGGGAACGTCCTCGGGATGATGCCGCATCCGGAGAACTTCGTCGAGGATCTGGTCGGCGGGACCGACGGGCGCGGGCTGTTCGACAGTCTGGCGGCCTGAGATCGCCGGGCGAGAATTGACTTAACTCCGCATTAAGGTTTTCGAGGCATAAACAGGCATCCAGTGATCTGGATGTCGAGTTGGACATGTACGTCCGCTCTGTTTTGATGCCTCCCTGATGACTCCTCGAGCCGCTCCATCCGGGGCGGCTTTTTTCTGCGCGCCTGCGGAGCGCGACGCGGGTCGGTGCTGAGGAGCGGGCCCCCCGCGCGAGAACGGCCCGCACGGACATGACGCCGCGCCTTCCGGCCCTTCGGGCAAAGCTGCGCAATCCCGGACGGCGTCGGGGATCGCGGGCCTCTCGACCCGGCGATGACCCGTCCGTCGCACCGTCGCCCCGGATCCGTAACGCGAAAGCCCAGGCCGGGCGGACCCGACCTGGGCTGAGAGCGATCTCGGCTGAGAGCGGCTGGGCGGGGCGAGCCGCCTCAGTACAATCCGCCGGCCTGCGCGGCCCGGTCGGGATCGGGCGCGACCGCCGCGGGCGCGGCCGCCTGGCCGCCGCCGCCCGAGGAGGACGGTGCCGAGTAGGAATCCGGCGGCGCGGTGCCGGGCTTGAACGCCTCCAGGATCGTCCCGGCGCCCTCCCCCGAGCCGGCGCGGGTGCCGCTCGCGAGGTTGATGCGGATCAGCTTGATCCCCGGGGGCACGCGGAACGGCGTCGGCGGCTTGTCCTTGAGGGCCGTCTTGAGGAACTCCAGGGCGATCGGCGCCGCCAGCCCGCCGCCGGTGGCGCGGTCGCCGAGCGAGCGGGGCTTGTCGAAGCCGATATAGATGCCGACCGCCAGGTCCGGCGAGAAGCCCACGAACCACGCGTCCTTGGCGTCGTTGGTGGTGCCGGTCTTGCCGGCGAGCGGCTTGCCGATCTGCTTCAGGATCGTGGCGGTGCCGCGCTGGACCACGCCCTCCATGATCGAGACCATCTGGTAGGCGGTCAGCGGGTCGAGCACCTGCTCGGAATCGTCCACCAGCTTCGGCTCGTCCTGGCCCGACCACTTCTCGGCGTCGCAGCCGATGCACTTGCGGTTGTCGTGCCGGTAGATCGTCTCGCCGATGCGGTCCTGGATCCGGTCGATCAGGGTCGGCCGGATGCGGCGGCCGCCGTTGGCCAGCATCGAGTAGGCGGTGACCATGCGCATCACCGTGGTCTCGCCCGCGCCGAGCGACATCGGCAGCACCGGCAGCATGTCGTCGTAGACGCCGAAGCGGCGGGCGTACTCGGCGATGAGCGGCATGCCGACATCCTTGGCGAGCCGGACCGTCATCAGGTTCTTCGAGTGCTCGATGCCGTAGCGCAGGGTGTGCGGGCCGCCCGACTTGCCGTCGTAGTTCGAGGGCGTCCAGGCCTCCTGGCCGGGGCCGGCCTCGATGGTGATCGGGGTGTCCTGGATGATCGAGGCGGGCGTGTAGCCGTTGTCCAGCGCCGCCGAGTAGACGATCGGCTTGAACGAGGAGCCGGGCTGGCGCATCGCCTGGGTGGCGCGGTTGAACTCGGACTCGTCGTACGAGAAGCCGCCGACCATCGCGTGCACGCGGCCGGTATTCGGGTCCATGGCCACGATGGCGCCGGACACCTCGGGCTTCTGGCGCAGGCGGAACTGGCCGCGGCCGCCGTCCATCGCCTCGACGTAGACCATGTCGCCGGGCTGGAGATTGGCGCGGCCGGCCCAGCGCATGCCCTCGGGGACGATCACGCCGGTCTCGCGGTCCTTGCCGACCTGGCCGGAGGCCTCGCGCCGGGGCTGCAGGCCGATCTGCACGCCGCCGCCGCCGTTGCCCAGCACCACGGCGAGCCGCCAGGGCGCCACGTCGCCGAGCGCCGGGACCTCGGCCGCCGCCATGCCCCAGTCGCGCCCGGTCAGGTCGACCTTGGTGACCGGACCGCGCCAGCCATGGGCCTGGTCGTAGCGCACGAGGCCGTCGACCAGCGCCTTGCGGGCCCAGGCCTGCATCTTCGGGTCGAGGGTCGTGCGCACCGAGAGGCCGCCCTCGTAGAGCTTCTTCTCGCCGTAGCGCTCGGAGATCTCGCGGCGGACCTCCTCGGTGAAGTAGTTGGCGTTGGCGGCGTTCGGGAAGGCGACGCGCGGGTTGACGCCGAGCGGCATCTTCTTGGCGGCGTCCGCCTCCTCGCGGGTGATGTAGCCGTTCTCCGCCATCAGGCGGATGATCTCGTTGCGGCGGTCGAGGGCCGCCTGGGTCTTGCGGTAGGGGTGGTAGTTGTTCGGCCCCTTCGGCAGGGCGGCGAGGTAGGCCGCCTCGTTGATGGTCAGCTCGTGGACCGACTTGCCGAAATAGTCGAGCGCGGCCGCCGCGACGCCGTGCAGGTTGCGGCCGGGCACGATCGTGCCGAGGAAGATCTCGTTGAGGTAGAGCTCGAGGATCTTGTCCTTCGAGTAGGCCGCCTCGATCCGGAGCGCCAGCAGCGCCTCCTTGATCTTGCGGTCGTAGGTCTGCTCGGAGGAGAGCAGGAAGTTCTTGGCGACCTGCTGGGTGATGGTCGAGGCGCCCTGCCGCTTGCCCGACTTGGCGTTGGTCAGGAAGGCCCGCACGATCCCCTCGGGGTCGATGCCGCCGTGCTTGTAGAAGTTCTTGTCCTCGGCCGACAGGAAGGCCGCGACGACGATCTTCGGCATCGCCTGGATCGGCAGGTACAGCCGGCGCTCGCGGGCGTACTCGGCCAGCAGCGAGCCGTCCGCCGCGTGGACGCGGGTCATCACCGGCGGCTCGTAATTGGAGAGCGCAGCGTGGTCGGGCAGGTCCTGGCTGTACTTCCAGTAGAAGTAGCCACCCACCGCCGCGCCGACCATGAACAGCACCGCGGCGGCGCTGAACAGGATCCCAAAGAAACGGAGGATCAGACGCATCCGGTGTTCCGCTCGTCGCTGGCCCGGCCGAATGCCGGAATCGGCTCATCCGGCGCGTGCAATCCGCGCGCTGCGCGGCCGGCCCCCGGACGGTCCCGTGAGACCCCCTCGGAATGCCGGTTTCGGCGGCCGTGCGACGGGGCGTCGGACGTCCCGTATCGACACTCTATCTATGGTGAAACTGGGGCGGCGGCCGCCGCGCGGCGCGTCGGGGCCGGCCGGCCGAGCGTGGCGCGGTTGGTGAAGAACTGGTCGATCGCCTTGGCCATGGAGCCGGTGACGTCGGCCCGCCACTCCGGCGATTGCAGCATCTCCAGGTCGCGCTTGCTGGAGAGGTAGCCGAGTTCCACGAGCACGCTCGGCACGTCGGGGGAGCGCAGCACCACGAAGCGCGCCTCCCGGTGGGGCTTGGCGCTCATCTTCATCACGGGGGCGAGCTGGCCCATCAGCGTGCGGGCGAAGCCCGACGAGAAGCCCCGCGTCTCGCGCAGGGTCAGCTCCTGCAGGATGTCGGCGATGTCCGGCGGCGCCTCGGCGGCGTCGACGCCCGCGGCGGCATCGGCCCGGTTCTCGCGCTCGGCGAGCTTGGCGGATTCGGCGTCCGTGGCCTTCTCGGAATTGGTGTAGATCGTGGCGCCGCTCACCTGGGGCGCCGCCGAGATCGAGTCCGCGTGGATCGACACGAACAGGTCGGCCCTGGCGTCGCGGGCGAGGCGCACCCGCTCGGCCAGCGGCACGAACACGTCGCGGTCGCGGGTCATCCGGACCCGGTAGCGGCCGCCCGCCTCCAGCCTCGCCACGAGGGCCTGGGCGAAGCCGAACACGATGTCCTTCTCGAACACGCCGCCCACCGCGATGGCGCCGGGATCGGTGCCGCCGTGGCCGGCATCGACCATGATCAGCGGCCGCTGGTCGGCGGGCTCCGGCGGCGCGGCGCGGGCCTGGGCGGGGGCGGGATCGGCGGTGGCGGCGGCCTTGCGGAAGGCGTCGCGGTCGGCGCGCTGGAGCGGGATCGTGAGCAGCACCGCGCCGTCGCGCGGCCGCGTCGCGGTCTCGATCCGGCCGACCGTGGCGGGCGCGGTGAGGTCGATCACGATGCGCGACCGTCCGGGCGCGAACAGGCCGTAGCGGAAGCTCTGCACGAGGCCGTCGCGGCGGCTGCCGGTCCCCGAATCGAGCTGGAAGTTGACCTCGGGCAGGTCGATCACAGCCCGGTCGGGCCGCTCCATCACGAAGCCGCGGGCCTCCACGGACCGGGACAGCGTCAGGGTCAGGCGCGTCGTGCCGGCCTGGCTCGCGAGGTCGGCCCCGATGGCGACGGCCGGCTTCTCGCCGCCCGGCGCGGCCGCCGGGTTCTGCGCGGCAGCCGGCGCTCCCGCCAGCGCCGGCAGCAGCGCGACGGCGAGGCGGAGCCATGCGGAACGGATCAGGCGCGCGCGGTTCGGCATCGGTCCGGTGTCGTCTCCCGTGCCCTCCGTTAAGGCATGGGACCGGCTTGGTTAACGGGAGGTTGCCGCCGCGGGTTCGATCCGGACGGCCTTGTGGCCGGGATGCGACAAGTCCCAGGTCCCGGCGCCGGCGCCTCAGCGGTACGCGACCACCCGGCTCGTCTGCCCGACCACCGTGACCCAGCAGGTCAGGGACGCGTCGGCGGCCCGCTGGACCTCGCCGACCTGCAGGCGGATGACGTCGGCCGGCGAGCGGGCGCCCGAGAGCGCCCGCAGATGCGCGACGGCGGCCTCGCTCTCGCCGCGCACGTAGCGGGCGATGATCGAGCCGATCTCGACGACGTCGAGGCGGTCGGGGGCGAAGACGATTCGGTTGGCGGCCGCGGCGAGGCCCGGACCGGCGATCGCCGCCGGCGCGAGGGCGATGTCGCTCGCCGCCGCGGTTCCGGCTTCGGATTCGGAATCGGTCTCGAACGTGGTCTCGGCGGCCTCTGCCACCACGTCGGACGGGACGTCCACCGCGCCGGCGGGCGTCGCTTCAGCGGAGGATTCGGCAGAGAATTCGGACGCCGCGTCGGGCGTCGTGTCGAACATCGCTGCTCCGAGAGCCTCGACGGGCCGGTCCGTCGCCGTGGCGGGTCGATCCGCCGGGCTCGCGGCGTCCGCGGCCTGGATCTCGGGGGTGGCCGACGCGTCCTGCAACGGCTGGGGCGTCCCGGCGGGACGGCTCCTCGGTCGACGCGGCTTTCCCATCGCGCGATCTCCTCCTGTCGGCGTCGGCCCGTCCCGACGGGGCGGCGGCCGGAGGTCGTGCGCGGCCGGCTCGCCGGCGGTGTCGGCGCCGGGCCCGTGACGCCCGGGCGTCAGAGCGAGGGATCCGGCGAGCCCTCGGCGGCCCACCGGATCCCGGTCTTCGAGCCCCGATCGCGGATCGGGGCGGCCGGCCTCAGCGGGCGGCGGCGTTCTGCGCGAGGGCGCCGTAATCCTTGGCCTGGGCCTGGAGGGCGGCGAACTGGCTGCGGACGAACTCGGACTGGAGCTCGAACGCCTCGCGGAGGTCCTTCGTGCGCACCAGCTTCTGGGCGAAGTCGAAGGTCGCGTTGGCGTTGGCCTGCGCGTGATCGAACCCCTTCGCGACCGCGGCGCTGAGGGTCGCCTGGAAGGTCTGGCCCGAGGCCTGGACCTGCTCGGCGGCCTTCACGGCGTTCGCCATCATGGTGCCGACGGCGGTCCGAGCCTGATCGACGCTCTTGTCGGCGAAGTCGCGCATCTCGGTCGGGATCTCGAAGTTCGGGGTCTGCATCGATGTCTCCAGCGTCATCCTTGGAGCGGGACGCCGCACGCGTCCGCGTTGACGCCCCTCTATATGTTGCACCGCAACAAGAAGTCAAGTGCAGGTTCGGAGGGCAAACGCGCACCCGGAAGCCCGATAAAATGCCGATTCGACGGTCTCACGAAGTCATCGAATCGCAACTGCGACCCGATAGCAGGTTGCGATCAAGCTGCGCCGTTGAGACGGACCACCAAGATTGCCTATTCCGGCGGGGACCCGCTTCGCAAAAAACTATCTCGCTGTCCAGAGGCCCGCGAACGGATCGTGAATTCTTCTGGCATGCCAAATATCACCGCGCTCGTCAGGGTCGGTGCGAGAGGGCGAGCGCGGGCCGATGCTGCGCCGCACCACCAGCCGCCGACTCGGCCAGCCGGGCGTAGAGCGCGCGGAGCGCCGCCGCGTGCGGCTCCAGGCCCATCGGCGCCGCCCGGGAGAGCCGGGCCGCCTCCGCCCCGAGGGCGCCCGCCAGGGCGTCGTCCCGGAGCGCCCCGAACGCCTCGGCGAGGGGGCCGATCGCCGGCGCGACCACGAAGCCGGTCCGGCCGTGCCGCACCTTCTCGGCGGCGCCGGAGCGGTCGGAGGCCACGACCGGGATGCCGGCCGCCAGGGCCTCGTAGACCGTGAGCGGCCCGGTCTCGTACCAGCGGGACGGCGCGGCGAGCGCCCGGGCGCGGGCCCGGAGCGTCGCCCAGACCGCCTCGGGCCGCTGCCAGCCGATCACCTCGACGCCGTCCCGGGCGCGCAGCTCCGCCTCCAGGGGGCCGGCGCCGATGAACAGGGCCGGGAGCCCCGCGGCGCGGGCGGCGTCGGCCACGAGGTCGGCGCCCTTCTCGCGGGTGAGGCGCCCCACATAGGCGATCGCGTCGCCGCGGGCGGGCTCGGCCGCCGGCCCGTCCGGGAGCCGGACGGGATTGTCGACCCGGTGATGCGTCAGGGCGTAGCCGCCGAGGAGGGCGCCCAGCCGCTCCCGGCTGGCGTCGCAGACATGGACGACGTGGAGCGGGCGGCGTCGGCCCGCCCGGCCGACGACCTGCCGCAGCGCCGTGGCGCGGGCGACGCGGACGGCCTTGTGGACCCGGCTGCGCGGGTCGCAGGGCGCCGCCAGGCAGGCGGCCGACAGGGGCGCGAGCCCGCAGGGCTCGGCCCGGTCGAACCGGTAATAGACGCCGTTCGGGCAGGCCAGGGCGTAGTCGTGCAGCGTGACGACCAGCGGCACCCCGGTCTCCGACAGGACGGGGAAGATCGCCGGCGACAGGGTCCGGGTCCACTGGTGCAGGTGGATGCAATCCGGCGGCGCGGCGAGCCCGGCGAGGGCCGCGGCGAGCCGGCGGCCGGCGGCCGCGTGCCAGATCCCGGCGGCGGCCGCCCGCGCGGCGCCGAGCGACCAGATGTCCGGCAGGCCCAGGTCGATCCGGCGGATGCCGGCATGGTCGAGGAGCGGGTCGACGGGGCCCGGGATCGCCTGGATGTAGGTGACGGCGAGGCCCGCCTCGGCGAGCCCGCGGGCCGATTCCAGCGCGACCTTCTCGGCCCCGCCGCTGGCGGCCGCGAACTCGGCCAGGATCACGACGTGCATGGTGACCCTCCCGAGGATCGCGTCGGCCCCGATCGGTGCCGATCGGTCTCGCAGGCCGGGAGGATGGGGCAGACCGGTTTACGGGCGATCAACCGCGGCCGGATACAGATCCCGGACCCGGATCGCAGCGGCGGAAGTCCTGACGTGCACGTCGTCCTCGTCGCAGACCACGCCGCGATCAACGGCGGCCAGGCCAAGGTGGCCATCGAATCCGCCCTGGGGCTCGCCGCCCGGGGGATCCGCGTCAGCCTGTTCGCCGCGGTCGGCCCGGTCGATCCGCGGCTGGAGTTGGCCGGCATCCGGGTGGTCTGCCTGGACCACGACGACGTGACCACCGCGCGCAGCAAGCTCGCCTTCGCGGCCCAGGCGATCTGGAACGGGCCGGCCTGCCGCGCCCTGGCGGCGGAACTCGCCGCCTGCGATCCCCGCGACACGCTGGTCCACGTCCACGCCTTCGCCAAGGCGCTGTCGCCGTCGATCGGAACGGCGCTCCGGGCCTCCGGGCTGCCCTGCCTCTACACGATGCACGAGTTCTTCCTCGTCTGCCCGACCGGCGGCTTCTACGCCTACCCGGCGCAGCGGATCTGCCACCGCACCCCGATGTCGCCGGCCTGCATCGTGGCGAACTGCGACGCGCGCAGCTACCCGCGCAAGGTGGCCCGGATGGTGCGCCATGCCGGCCTCGCCCACGTGGCCCGGCTGCCGGAGCTGTTCGCCCACGTCATCACGATCAGCGACCTGCAGGAGAGCGTCGTGCGGCCGCTCCTGCCCCGCGGCACCGCCTTCCACCGGGTCGACAACCCCATCGCGGTGGCGCGGGCGCCGGTTCACGACGGCCCGCCGGGCGACTTCCTGTTCGTCGGGCGGATCTCCACCGAGAAGGGCGCGCCGATCTTCGCCGAGGCGGCCCGGCGGGCGGGGGTGCGGGCGGCCTTCGTGGGCGACGGCCCCGAGCGGGCCGAGCTCGCCGCGCGCTATCCCGAGGCGGTGATGCTCGGCTGGCGCGACGCCGCGGCCGTGCAGGCGCTGATGCGGCGGGCCCGGGCGCTGGTCTTCCCGAGCGTCTGGTACGAGGGCCAGCCGCTCACCGTCTACGAGGCCCTGGCCTGCGGCGCGCCGGTGATCGTCAGCGACGCCTGCGCGGGCCGCGAGGCGGTGGCCGACGGCGAGACCGGCTTCTGGTTCCGCTCGGGCGACCCGGACGATCTCGCCGCGCATCTGCGCCGCCTGACCGACGACGGTCTCGCCGCCCGGATGGGCCGGGCCGCCCACGAGCGCTACTGGGCCGCGCCCCTGACCCTGGACGCCCATCTCGACCGCCTCGAGGCCGTCTACGGGACGGTGCTGCGCGAGGCCGCGGCCCGCGCACCGGCCCGCGGCCCCCTCGGGCGACCGCTCGCCACCGCCTGACGACGATTCCGGTGCGCGCGTCCTCGCGAGCGCGGCGAAGCAATCCGGGGCAGCGGGACGCCTCGCCCCGTGGCGCCGTCCCGGGGTCGCTTCGCCGCGCTCGCGAGGACGGCGCACACCGATCAGGCCGGAAAGATCGGAAACACCCGCCCGCCCCCGCGTTGTTGCGCACCGGCACCCTTGCGTGCCTCCGTCACCGACGAGCGAGCGACATGGCCGAGACCCACAAGCCGAACGAGACCAAGCCGGGCTTCCAGCAGGGCAGCGCCAAGCCGGGCGACGCCAAGAATCCCGACAACAAGCAGGAGAAGCTGAACGAGCGCCTGGACGACGCCCTCGAGGAGACCTTCCCGTCGAGCGACCCGGTCTCGGTGAAGATCACCAAGTAGGCCCGCAGTAGGCCCGCGGAACCGGCGCGGGCCGGGCGGCGTCAGGCCGCCCGGTCGTCCGGGACCGCCGCCCGCCCGCGCTCGATCAGGCGGCGGGCCTCGGGGCCCGGGACCGCGCGGCTGAACAGGAAGCCCTGGACCTCGTCGTAGCCCTCCGCGCGGAGCATCGCGAGCTGCTCGGCGGTCTCGACGCCCTCGGCGGTGGTCGCGATGCCGAGGCTGGTGCCCAGGCTCGCCACCGCCCGCACGATCGCCGTGCAGTGGGTGTTCTCCCCGACCTGGCTCACGAAGGAGCGGTCGAGCTTGATCTTGTCGAACGGGAAGCTCCGCAGGTAGCTCAGGCTGGAATAGCCCGTCCCGAAATCGTCCATCGCGATCCGGATCCCCATGTCCCGCAGCGCGTGCAGCGTCGCGAGATTGGCCGTGCTGTCGGCGAGCAGGACCGATTCGGTGATCTCCAGCTCGAGGCGCCGCGGGTCGAGGCCCGTGGCGGCGAGCGCGCCGCGCACGGTCTCGACCAGGGTGCGGTTGCGGAACTGGATCGGCGACAGGTTCACGGCGAGCCGGATCGTCTCCGGCCACGTCGCCGCCTCGGCGAAGGCGGTCTGCATCACCCAGGCGCCGATCGGCACGATCAGGCCGGTCTCCTCGGCGAGCGGCACGAACTCGGCCGGCGAGACCGGGCCGTGCTCCGGGTGGTGCCAGCGCAGCAGCGCCTCGAAGGCGAGGATCCGGTCGGCGCGGGCGTCCACGAGCGGCTGGTAGACCAGCGAGAACTGGCCGCGGGCGAAGGCTTCGCGCAGCTCGTTCTCGCGCCGCCGCCGCGCCTGCACCCAGGCATCCATCTCCGGCTCGAAGCACCGGAAGGTCCCGCCGCCCTCGGCCTTCGCCCGGTACAGGGCGAGGTCGGCGTTCTTCATCAGCGTCTCGGGATCGGTGCCGTCCCGGGGCAGGCAGGCGACGCCGATGCTGGTGCCGATGTGGCAGTCCTGACCCTCCAGGCGGAAGGGCCGGCCGAGCTCGGCGATCACCCGGGCGATCGGCCCGTCGACCAGCGCCGGGAGATCCATCCCGCGCACCAGGATGGCGAACTCGTCGCCGCCGAGCCGGGCCACGAGGTCGTCCTTGCGCAGGCAGCCGGCGATCCGCTCGGCCGCCTCGCGCAGCAGCGCGTCGCCGACCGGGTGGCCCAGCGTGTCGTTGACGATCTTGAACTTGTCGAGGTCGAGGCAGAGCAGCACCGCCTCCTCGCCGTCCCGGGCGTGGCGGGCGATCGCCTCGGCGAGGCGGTCGCGGAACAGCACGCGGTTCGGCAGCCCGGTGAGCGCGTCGTGATGGGCCATGTGGGCGATGCGGGCCTCGGCCCGGCGCCGCTCGGTCATGTCGATGGCGGCCTCGAGCACGGCCTGCCGCCCCTCGAACGGCATCGCCCGCCGGAACAGGGAGACCTCGATCGCCGAGCCGTCGGCGCGGCGGTGGAGCGAGCCGGCGGCGGAGGGCGGGCCGAGCCCGGTCGCCTCCTCGGCCGCGATGGCGAGGTCGGCCGGCGCCCGGCTCAGGAACTGCTCGCGGCTGTAGCCGTAATGGGCGACGGCCGCGTCGTTCACCGCCAGGAAGCGGTCGCGCGCGTCGGCCACGACCCACATCGGCACGGGGTTGTTCTCGAACAGGAGCCGGAACGACGCCTCCCGGGCCTTGATGTCGCCGACATCCGTCATGGTGACCGAGAGGAGGTCGCCGACGCAGCCGGCCTCGACCTTGAGGAAGAGCGTGCCGCCGTCGGACCGGGGACGGCTCAGCTCGAAGGCCGAGCGCCCGCCCCGCTCGACCATGGCGGCGAGCGTCGCGATGGTCCGCGCGGTGACCGCCCCCGGGAAGAGCTGGCCCACGCGCTGCCATTGCAGGGCGGCGGCGGGTCGCTCCAGCAGGCGCTCGGCACCGCGGTTGAGGGCGACGATCTTGAAATCGACCGGCCGGCCCGCGGCGTCCCGGACCGTGCTGAGGGCCAGGATGCCCTGGTCGGTGGCGGTGAACAGCGCCTGGACCAGCTCGGTCCGGACGCTCGCCCCGTCGAACCCGACCAGCACGAACGGCTCGCCCCAGCGGTTGCCCAGGGGCACGCCGACGAGGCGGGTCGAGGTCACGACCCCGGCGGCGAGGCGGTCGCACCGGGCGTAGGCGGGCTGGCCGGACGCGCGGGCGGCCGCCACCATCTCGTCGACGGGCTCGCGCAACTCGATCGGGAGCGCGTCGACCGGCAGGGTCCCGGCCGACAGGCCGTCTGCGCCGTCTGCGCCGTCCGCGAGCCAGGCACCGAAGGCCTGGCCCGCCCAGAGGATCCGGGCGGCCCGCCCGTCGCGGGTCGTCACCAGGGCGGCCCGGTCGGCGAGGCGGCCGAGTCTCCCGAGCACGACGGCCTCGTAGGACGGGATCGGCGCCCCCGGCGTCCGGCAATCCTGCCAGTGCCGGAGGAGGCTCTTGCCCGTCTGTCCGTCGTCTCGCTGCGCGCTCACCGAGCCGCCCCAGTTGTTCACCGGGCGCCAGGAAGCAGGGACTTCGTTTAAGCCGGGTTCATATGCCGACTTATAATCCCAAGATACGCACTATTCCCCAGATCTAGCTGGGCTTTCAGGCGGTTTCGAGCAGCCGGCGGGCGATCACCTGGGCCTGGATCTCCGCGGCGCCCTCGAAGATCGACAGGATGCGGGCGTCGCACAGGATCCGGCTCACCGGGTACTCGAGCGCGAAGCCGTTGCCGCCGTGGATCTGGAGGGCGTTGTCGGCGGCCGCCCAGGCGACGCGGGCGCCGAGCAGCTTGGCCATCCCGGCCTCCAGGTCGCAGCGCTTGCCCTCGTCCTTCTCGCGGGCCGAGAAGTAGGTGAGCTGGCGGGCGATGTTGATCTCCACCGCCATCATGGCGAGCTTGTCGGCCACCCGGGGGAAGTTCACCAGCGCCTTGCCGAACTGGACCCGCTCCTCGGCGTAGCGCAGGCCGACGTCGAGGGCCGACTGGGCGACGCCGATGGCCCGCGCCGCGGTCTGGATGCGGGCCGACTCGAAGGTCTGCATCAGCTGGGCGAAGCCCTTGCCCTCGACCTCGCCGAGCAGGTTGCCGCCCGGCACCGCGAAGCCCTCGAAGGCGAGTTCGTACTCCTTCATGCCGCGGTAACCGAGCACCTCGATCTCGCCGCCCGACAGGCCCTCGACCGGGAAGGGCTCCCCGTCGGTGCCGCGGGGCTTCTCGGCGATCAGCATGGAGAGGCCCTTGTGGCCTTTCTCCTCGGGCTTGGTCCGGACGAGCACCGTCATGATGTCGGCCCGGACCGGGTGGGTGATCCAGGTCTTGTTGCCGGTGATCTTCCAGGTGTCGCCCTCCTTCACCGCGCGGGTGCGCAGGCTCGCGAGGTCCGAACCCGTGTTCGGCTCGGTGAAGACGGCGGTGGGCAGGATGTCGCCGCTGGCGATCTTCGGCAGGAAGCGCTGCTTCTGCTCCTCGGTGCCGCCGCACAGGATCAGCTCCGCGGCGATCTCCGAGCGGGTGCCCAGCGAGCCGACGCCGATATAGGCGCGGGACAGCTCCTCCGAGACCACGCACATGGCGGTCTTCGGCAGGCCCATGCCGCCGTACTCCTCGGGGATCGTCAGGCCGAAGACGCCGAGTTCGGCCATCTTCTGCACGATCTCCATCGGGATGTAGGCGTTCTTGAGGTGCCACTCGTGCGCCTGATCGACCACCTCGGCCTTGCCGAAGCGGCGCATCTCGGAGCGGATCGCCTCCATGTCCTCGTCGAGGCCCGAGGCGCCGACGGTCGCCGAGCCGCCGCCGTCGCGCATCTGCGCCACCAGGGCGGCGCGGTTCTCGGGCGTGTTGCCCTCGGCGATCAGGGTCTCGACCGCGTCCGTGCGGTACTGGGCCACCTCCTTGGCGGAGAGGCCGAGCGACCCGGTGAGGCGGACCATCTCGCCCTGGCTCATCGGGATGCCGGAGAACAGCTGGTCGAGATACTCCCCGGCGCCGATCCGGACGAGGAGCGCCTCGGTCTCACCGAACCGGCCCTCGGCCTGCAGGCGCTCGGCGTAGCCGCCGAGCTCGTTCACCGCCTCCGCGTAGGTCGCGAGCCACGCGAGCCCGTGGGCGGCGTGCTGCTGGCTCTCGAGCTTGGCCGCGTCGATCCGCCCGTCCGTCCCGAGGATCCGCGTGCGGACCCGGCGGGTGGCCTCCGCGACGAGGGCCTTGGCGCTCGCGCCGGCGGCCTTGGCGAGGGCGGCGATATCCTGCGGCTCGGTCTGGATGGCGGGGGATGCGGACATGGTTTTTGGCTCGCGTGGCGTCTTCTTGGATCGGCTCTTTTAACCCGTCGCGGTCCGGAGCCGAAGCAGATTTCGTTTGGCCCGCCTTGAACTCAAGTTGAATACCGACCCTGGCGGGCCGGCGCGCAGCCCTGCGAAGTCGAGGCTGGACCGGCGCGGCGACGGGCACATGTCCGGACATTGATGATCGCGCATTCCGCCCGCCGAAAGCTGGGCGCGGGACCGGATCCGCTCAGCGCCTCTGCTCGCAGCGCGTCTTCACGTAGGCCCCGTCCTCGCCCTTGAAGCCGGAATTGGCCGCTAGGACCGGTCCCTGGACGAGGCATTCCTGGAGCGTGTGGGCCGGGCCGGTGACCACGTCGATGGCGGTCTCGCGCGAGCAGTCCGGCGCCTGGACAGAGGCGGCGCAGATGAGGGCGACGACGATGATCTGGTTCATGGGGCCTCCCGTGCGGGCCCGGCTCTCGAGACGGCGGGCGGCGTCTACCGAAAGTGGGACCGCCGCACCTGGTTCCATCCGCCCGGCCGCCCCGATGTCGCGCCGATCCCGCCGGGCCGTCACACCAGAGCGGCGAGATCGGCGCCGGACTCGATCGCGTCGGGGCCGGGCACGCGCCCCTCGCCCAGCAGGTGGAGGAACGCCGTGAAGGCCGGGTTGCGGCCGATGCTGCAGGCGGCCACCGCGCGGCCGTCGCGGACGTAGTAGGCGATGAAGTCGAGCGCCGCCGGGTCGCCCTGCAGGATGATCCGCTCGAAATCCGGCGCGTAGCCGCCGTAATCGAGGCGCTTGTCGCCCTGGTTGCTCCAGAAGAACGGCGCGCCCGCGAAGGCGCCTTCGGCGCCGAGCATCGCCCGGGCGACGTGCGTCCCGTGCTGCTGCGCCAGCCGCCAGTGCTCGATCCGCGCCGTGACGCCGCTGCCGCGCTCCGGGAAGGCCGCGATGTCGCCCGCGACCCAGACGTTGTCGGCGAGCCTCAGGTCGGCGTCGACCGGGAGGCCGCCGGTCTCGTCGGGCTCCGCCCCGGCGACGATCCCGGTCTCCGGCGCGGCGCCGGCGCCGATCAGCACGAGCTCGGCCGGGAGCCGCGCCCCGGCCTCGGTCTCGACCGCCTCGACGGAGCCGGTGCCGGCGATCCGCGCGACGCTGCCCGTGACGAAGGTCACGCCGTTGCCGGCGTGGTAGCGCTTCAGCGCCGCGCCCACGGCCTCGCCGAACCGCTTGGCGAAGGGGACCTCCTCCCGGGACAGGACCGTCACCGACAGGCCGCGCTTGGTCAGGAAGGCCGCCGCCTCCAGGCCGATGAAGCCCGCGCCGATCACCACCACCCGCCGGGCGTGCTCCGCCGCGGCGCTGAGCCGCACCGCGTCGTCGAGGCTGCGCAGGGTCATCACGCCGTCGAGGTCCCGGCCCTCGAAGTCGGGCACCACGGCGCGGCTGCCGGTGGCGATCAGCAGCGCGTCGGCGGTGAGCGTGCGCCCGTCCGCCAGCGCGACGCTGCGGCGGGCCGGGTCGATCCGCGTCGCCTCGGCCTCGACGCGCTCGACCCGGTGGGCGGCGGCGAAGTCCGGCTCCAGCAGGGTCTTCTCCGCCGGAGTCGGCTTCGCCAGGAACTGCTTGGACAGCTTGGTCCGGTCGTAGGGCGGGTGGCCCTCGCGGCCGACCATCGTGATCGTCCCCGCGAAGCCCGCGCGCCGGAGCGCGGTGACGCAGGCCGCGGCCGCCGCGCCGGTGCCGACGATCAGGACCGTCCCGACCGGGGTCTCGGCCTTTCGCGCCGGGCCCGGCTCGGGGGTCAGCGTCGCCACCGCCTCGCCGCCCTCGATCCGGACGGGATAGCGGGTGAGCGATTCCAGCGCCGGCGGCTCCTCCAGGCCGCCGTCGGCGACCGCGAAGGCCGCCTTGTGCCAGGGACAGTAGAGCCGGCCGCCGCAGATCTCGCCCTTGGCCAGCGGTGCCCCGAGATGCGGGCACTTCGCCTGGAAGGCGCGCACCCCGTCGGCGTCGCGCACGAACAGCACGGCGTCGTCGCCGGCCTTGCCCTCGGCCTTGCCGCCGAGCGGGATCGCGTCGAGGGCGAGGCGGATCTCGCGGGGCTTGTCCTGGTTCATCCTCGCCTCGCGCGCTGCCGGCCCGGGCCGATCCGGCCCGCGCGCACCAAACCGCGACGGCGCGAAGGGTTTCCGCGCCTTCCGTCGCAGGGGCGTCGGACCCGGCGCGGGCCTCAGCGGCAAGCTCAGCCGCGGCTCGCCACCGCCACGCCGAGGGCGGCGAGGGCCATGCCGGCGCCCTGCACGGGTGTGAGCACCTCGCCGAACAGCAGGTAGCCGAGGACCGCCGCGACCGGCGGCACGAGGAAGAACAGGGCGGCGACGCCCGCCACCGCCCCCCGCCGGATCAGCACGAGCAGCAGCAGGATCCCCGCGACCGAGTTGACCAGGACCGCCCAGCCGAGGCCGAGCCACAGGGCCGGCGCCGGGTCGAACGCGGCGCCGCCGAAGGCGAGCGCCAGCGGGATGGCGCAGGCCATGCCGCCGACGAACTGGAGGGTCGCGCCGGCCAGGAGATCGACCCGGCCGCCGGTGCGCTTCTGCCAGAGCGTCCCGAGGGTCAGCGCCAGCACCGCCAGGAGGCTGACGGCCAGCGCCGCGGGCGGGATCCCGGACGGGTCCGTGGCGCCGAGCTTCGGGGCGAGCACGAGGCCGGTGCCGACGAATCCCATGAGGATCCCGAGCGCCCGCCGGCCGCTGACCCGCTCGCCCAGCAGCGGCTGCGCCAGGAGCGCGGTGAGCAGCGGCTGGAGGCTGCCGACGAGCGCCGCGATGCCGGCCGGCAGCCCGTGGCTCACCGCCCAGAAGACGCCCGACAGGTAGACCCCCTGCATCAGGAAGCCCGCGATGACCGGGTCGCGCCACCCCGCCCGGTCCCCCGGCCAGCGCACCCGGGAGGCCGCGGCGATCAGGGCCAGGACCAGGGCGACGGCCGTGAAGCGGACGGCCGTGAAGGCGAGCGGATCGACGTGCGGCACCACCGCCCGCGCGGAGATGAAGCCCGTGGCCCAGATCGGGATGAACAGCGCCGGGAGGGCGCCGGACGCGAGCGTCGACGGGCGTGAGAGCAGCGGCATGGCCGCCGGACGGAGCATGCCGGCGCGGCCGGCGCAACGGTGATCTCGCCCGCCCGGCGCGACGGGCACCGGCGTGGCGCGGACGCGTCACCGGCGGCCGATCGGGACCAGAGCGCGCCGGCGGCGTTGACGCGCGGGTGCGGGCGCCGTTCATCGGCGGGCCTCCCTCCGGGAGGAGCGCCCCGAGGATCGCGCGATCGAGGATCGTTGGACACCCGTGAAACCTCTCCGCAGCGGATTACAGGTCATGGGCGTCGCCGCGCAGCGCTTCGTCTCCCACGACGGCTGGGCGATCGCGAGCCACATCGCGCTCTCGAGCCTGACCTCGCTGTTCCCGTTCCTGATCCTGCTGGCGGCGCTCGCCGGCCTGTTCGGCACGCAGTCGCTGGCCGACGAGGCCGGGGTGCTGATCTTCGATGCGTGGCCGCGGGAGATCGCCAAGCCGATCGTCGGCGAGGTCCACCGGGTGCTCACCGAGCAGCGCAGCGGCGTGCTGACGCTCGGCGCGCTGTTCGCCCTGTACTTCTCCTCCTCGGGCGTCGAGAGCCTGCGGGTCGGGCTGAACCGGGCCTACGGCCTGCGCGAGAGCCGGCCCTGGTGGCTGACCCGCCTCGAATCGATCGGCTACGTGATCTGCGGCGCCTTCGCGATGCTGGCCTTCGCGCTGCTCGTGGTGCTGGGGCCGCTGATCTGGCGCAACGTCGTCCTGGTGGCGCCCGGTCTGGAGCCCCTGAGCCTGACGGTGGCGATCGGGCGGATCGCCGTCACGGCCCTGCTGCTCGCCGTCGTGCTAGTCATCGCCCACAAGTTCGTCGCGGCCGGGCGGCGCTCGATCCTGTCGGTGCTGCCGGGGATCGGCGTGACGCTGCTCCTGTGGTTCTTCGCCGGCCTCGGCTTCGGCTACTACCTCGACCGGTTCTCCAACGCCTACGCGTCGACCTACGGGGGGCTGGCCACCGCGATGGTGTTCCTGGTCTTCCTCTACTGGCTCGCCGCCATGTTCCTGTTCGGCGGCGAGATCAACGGCACGGTGATCGCAGCCCGCCGCACCCGCCTGCAGGCGAAGATGCTGGCGCGCCGGGCCGAGATGGAGGGCCGCAGGGCCGCCGCGAACAGCTGACGACCGCCGGGCCGACCTGCCCGGGCACGGGTTTCGACGCCGTCATCCCGGCGCGCCGAAGGCGAGCCCGCAAACCAGGATCCCTGCCGGCGCACCATCTCGGCAGTCGGCGCCTCCGGATCCCGGGCCCGCTGCGCGGTCCCGGGACGAGGAAGTGGGCTCCTGTCCGGCGGGGGATAGCCGGGGCGGAGGCGCTCAGGCCGCCAGCGCCAGCCCCTCCTCCTCGTCGGCCTGGGCGGCCATGAACTGCGCCCGGGCGAGCTCGGCGAAGCGGCCGCCCTCGGCCACCAGCTGGTCGAAAGTCCCGGCCTCGACGATCCGGCCCTCGTGGAACACCAGGATCCGGTCGGCGTCGCGGATCGTCGCGAGGCGGTGGGCGATCACGAAGGTGGTGCGGCCCTCCATCACGGTCTCCAGGGCGCCCTGGAGCTTGCGCTCGGTGGCGGCGTCCAGCGCCGAGGTCGCCTCGTCGAGGATCAGGATCGGCGGGTCCTTCAGGAGCGCCCGGGCGATCGAGAGCCGCTGGCGCTCGCCGCCCGAGAGCGACCGGCCGCGCTCGCCGATCACCGTGTCGAGCCCGTCGGCCTGGCGCGCCATGAAGGCGCTGGCCTGGGCGCGCTCCAGCGCGTCGAGCATCTCGGCGTCGGTGGCGTCGGGGCAGCCGACCTGCAGGTTCTCGCGGATCGAGCGGGCGAACAGCATCGGCTCCTGGAACACCACGCCGATGTTGTGGCGCAGCGAGGCGAGGCCGACGTCGCGGATGTCCATCCCGTCGATCCGGATCGCGCCGGAGGCCGGGTCGAAGCTGCGGTGCAGGAGGCCGAGCGTCGTCGACTTGCCCGAGCCGGTGGTGCCGACCAGCGCGATCGTCTCGCCGGGCTTGGCGGTGAACGAGACACCGTCGAGCGCCTGGCGCCGGCCGTCGTACGAGAAGGCGACGTCGTCGAAGGTCACCGAGCCCTCGAAGCGCGCCACCTGCCGGGCGTGCGGCCGGTCGGCCACCGCCGGGACGGTGTCGTAGATCTCGAAGAACTCGGCGATCTTCGGCGCCTGCTGGAACAGGCCGTTGACGAAGCCGACCACGTGGTCGAGCCGGGCCACGAAGGCGGTGGCGAGGCTCATGAAGGCCACGACCTCGCCCACCGTGGTGGTGCCGGCCTGATAGAGCCAGATGCCGGTGACGAAGATCGCCGTCATGGTGATGGTCGCCGAGGCGCGGGTCGCCACGTTGGCCAGCGCCCACCAGGACAGGACCGGGATCTGCGCGGCGAGCAGGTTGGTGATGATGCCGCGCATCGCCTCCTTCTCGGCCTTGGCGCGGGTGAAGGACTGGATCACCGCGACGTTGCCCAGCGCGTCCGAGGCGTGGGCGGCGAGGCCGGAATTGAATTCCTCGACCTGACCCTGGAGCGTCTCGGTCCGGCGCATCACGAAGGTGGTGAGCGCCGTGAAGGCGAGCACCAGCACTACCAGGATCGAGCCGAGCTGCCAGTTGATGAACAGGGTCATCGGCAGGAGCACGCCGAGCGAGACCAGCGCCACGAGGTGGTCGCGGAAGAAGCCGAGCCACAGCCACGCCATGCCGTTGGTGCCCTCCAGCATCGCCTTCAGGACCCGGCCGGAATGGTTGGCCGAGTGGAAGGCGAGCGGCAGGTCGAGGACGTGCTCGAAGTAGCTCGCCATCGACGACAGGCGGTTGCGGTGGGCGAGCCGGTCGGCGTGGAGCGCGATGAACACGCCGGCCGCGATGGTGAAGAAACCGAACGCCACCCAGGCGGCGAGCAGGGGCAGCATCGTGCCCATGGCGTCGCCGCCGCGCTTGAGATGGGTCAGCTGGTCGATGATCCGGCCCATCAGCAGGGGCTCGGCGAAGGCCGCGATCGCCAGGACCACGTTGGTGGCGGCCAGACCTATGGCCAGCCGCCGCTCCGCCTTCAGGAATCCCAGGACCCGCCCGTACAGACGAACCATCGTACCGCTCCGCCACCCTTGGCGCGGCCCGTGTGACCCGGGTCTCACGCCTTCACCGAGGAGGTCCGCGCGGCCGGCATGGGCGCCGGATCCGAGTCAAACCCCTCGTACGAAACGGGTATGCCAGCGCCTGCCTGAACGGGCGATGACGGGCCGATACAGGTTCGAAACAGTCGCCTTCACGGTTGCCTCAGCAAAGTTTACCAAAGCTTAGCGCGGACCCGCCGCGTCCCGGGCGCGGGCGGTGCCCGACACGCCCGGCGTCGGCGCGGCCTTCGCGCCGTTCAGGACCGATGGCGTCCGGACGACAGATTCGCCTCCGCCGCCGGCAAGGCAGCCCCCCGCCATGCCGTCCGGCGGGGCTCCGCTACTTCGCGGTGAGCAGCGCCCAGTAGACCTTGTACTTGGAGCCCGGCGCGTAGGCGGTGGCGATCCCCATCCGGGTCGCCCCGGGCGCCAGCATGGTGGCGTCGTGGGGCGGGCTCTCGCGCCAGCCCGAGAAGGCCTCGGCCAGGGTGTGGTAGCCCGCCGAGAGGTTGGCGTTGACGTTCGCGTAGCCGAGCCGCTCGACGGCGGCCTTGACGGTCTGGGCCCGGCTCGGCCGGTCGGCGAGCGCCATGGCGGCCGCCTCGGCCTCGGCGAGGCGCTGCAGTTCGGGATCGACCGTCAGCGGCGGCGCGCCGCGGTTGCGGCGGTAGGACGAGATCATGTCGCGGGCCGCCTCGACGTCGATATGCGCGCTGTTACTGGCGAGCGGCAGGTAGATGCTCGGCAACGCGGTGCCGCTCGGCGGCTGGGCGGCGCAGCCGCCGAGCAGCGCCGCAGCCGCCAGCACGGCCGGTCCGGCGAGCCCGGTCCCGATCCCCGCCCGGATCCCCGTCCCGATCCGGCCGAGCCCGCGCCCCGCATGCCGACCGTCCCGATCGCGTCTCGTCACGACTCACCCATCCCTGCGACGGCCCGGCCGCCCCGGCGGCATATAGGGGCTGCCGCGCGGCCGCGCATCGGACGGTTAGGGCTTCCTCAAAGGACTTCCGTCTAAACTTGCACACCGATGACGACCGCGCGCTCCCTGGCCCTGGCGGATCCGCCCCGCGACCGACCCGTCGGCGCGGGCGCCGACCCGTCGGCCGCGGCGGCCGCCGAGACCGCGGCCGCGTGCGCCCTGCGGTGGACGATCATCCGCCAGCAGGCCGGACTGCTGGCGCGGCAGGAGCGCGCCCTGGCGGGCGCCGGGATGGGCCTGTGGTCCTGCCGCCTACGCGACGGCGCCCTCGACTGGTCCGGGGGCGTCCACGACCTGTTCGGCGTCCCCCGGGGCACGGCTCTGCACCGGCCCCGGATCCTGGACCTCTACGAGCCGGCCTCGCGGCGCCTGCTGGAGACGGTCCGGCACCGGGCGATCGTCCGGGGCGGCGCCTTCGTGCTCGATGCCGAGGTCCGCGCCGGAGGCCGGCAGCGCTGGATCCGGATCCGCGCCGCGGTCGAGACCGAGGACGGGCGCCCCGCCCGCCTGTTCGGAACCAAGCAGGACATCACCGAGGAGATCGCCCGGCTGGCCGAGCTGAGCCGGCGCGCCGAGCGCGACCCGCTCACCGGGCTGGCGAACCGGCGCGGCTTCGAGGCGCAGTTCGAGGCCGGGGCGGCCGGCTCCGGTCCGGATCCCCTCGGCGCCCTGCTGCTGATCGACCTCGACGGGTTCAAGCCGGTCAACGACGGCCACGGCCACGCGGCCGGCGACCTGTGCCTCCGGCACTCGGCCGCGCGGCTGGCCGCTGTCTGCCGGGACGCGGCCCTCGTGGCCCGCATCGGCGGCGACGAGTTCGCCGTGCTCCTGCGGGCACCCGTCGACCCGCTCGCGCTGGCGGAGCGCGGCCGGCGCGTCGTCGCGGCCCTGAGCCGGCCAATCCCGTATCGCGGCCGGGAGCTGCGGATCGGCGCCTCCGTGGGGATCGCGGTGGGGCAGACGGCGGGGCTGTCCGCCGGGCGCGGCGGCCGCGCCCGGCTGTTCGGCCGGGCGGACGCGGCCCTCTACGCCGCCAAGGACGCGGGCGGGAACACCGTCCGCATCGCCCTCGGCGGCCGGTCAGGCGCCGGCGCTGCGGAGGCCGCGATCGCGCTGGGGCCGGGCTGAGTCGCCGCCCTCGGGAACCGCGGCCGGCTGGATGAAGCGGCTGGCGATCTCGCCCATGGCGCTCTGCATCGTGTCGAGGCCCTGCACGGTGACGATGCTGGAGCCGGGCCCGAGCGGCGGGATGAAGCCCGCCTCCGACAGGCTCGCGAACACCGAGAAGTTCAGGTCGGTCACCACCTTCTGGCCGAGGCTCACGTCCACGATCCAGACGAGCAGCTCGAATTCCAGGAACGGGTCGCCGATCTTCTTGAACACCACCCGGGGCGGGGGCTCCTTCAGGACGTCGGAATGGCCCTGCGCGCAGGCCGTGATCATCTCGGCGGCGCGCACCGGGTCCTGGTTGCGCAGGACGCTGACCGTGATGCTGACGCGCCCGGTCCGGTCGCCCCGCACCCGGTTCTTCACCACCCCGGAGATCAGGTTCGAGTTCGGCACGATCACGGCCGAGCGGTCGAAGGTCTGGATCTCGGTGGAGCGGACCGAGATCCGCTTCACGATGCCCTCGGAATCGCCGATCACCACCTGGTCGCCGACCCGGATCGGGCGCTCCCACAGGAGCAGCAGGCCGGAGACGAAGTTGTTGACGATCGACTGGAGGCCGAAACCGATACCGACCGACAGGGCGCCGGCCACGATGGTCAGCTTCTCCAGGCTCAGGCCGAGATACGAGAAGGCGAGCGCCAGCGCGATCAGGAACCCGCAATAGCCCGCCACCGTGGTGATCGAGTTGCGCAGGCCGGCGTCGAGGTCGGTGGCCGGCAGGTAGGTGTTCTCCAGCCAGCGCTGGACCCCGCGGGTGATGAACACGCCGACCACCAGGATGCCGATCCCGAAGGCGATGCTGGAGAGCGAGATCGTGACGTCGCCGACCTTGAAGCCGAAGAAGGCCTGCCGGACCGACGAGACGATGTCGGTGGAGTCGAGACCCCAGGGCGCCAGCACGAGGACCGCGGCCGCCAGGAACAGGACGAGCCGGGTCGCGCCCGTCGTCAGGACCGAGATCTGGTTGAGCGAGCGCTTGCGCAGGCCGGTATTGGCCTGGAGCGTGGTGGCGAGCCGCGTCTCGTCGCTGAGCGCGCGGCCGACGAAGATGTCGACGCTCTGGACCAGCAGGTAGAGCAGCACGAGGACGGCCGCGTCCCAGATCAGCTGGTCGATCAGGAAGGCCGCGAAGGCCACGTAGCCCACCAGCGCGCCGAGCCCGATCAGCGCCACCGCGGCCCAGCCGAGGAGCCGCGCCGGCCCGCCGATGCCCGTCGTGGTCTTGGTCGGCACGTAGGGGCCGAAGCAGGCCTCCTCCTCCTGCTCGGTGTCGGCGAACCGGTGGAGGCCGACCGCCAGGATCAGCGCGGTGGCGACCGCCCCGATACCCCGCGTGGCGATCGAGATCGGCAGGGCCGCGGAGATCCCGGAATTGAGCGCCTCGACGGACTTCACCACGGTGATCACCGTGGCGATGCCGACGGCGAGCCGGGTCAGGCGGATGGCCGCCGCGTCGCTCACCGGGGCGGGGCGCCACGCCGGCTTCTCGGGGCTGAGCAGCCCGTCGCAGAGGGCCTCCACGAAGGCGATGAAGGCCAGCCCCCCGAGGATCGCGGCGGCCACCGGCAGGAGCCGGGACGGCAGCAGGTTGGTGGAATCGAGGGCGTAGTAGACCGCGTAGGACCCGGCCACGGCCGGCACCGTGCCGAGCAGGATCACCCGCCAGGCGGCGAGCATCACGGCGCGCCGCGAGGGATCGGCCCTGGCGGCGTCCCGGCGGGCACCCTTGGGGGCGATGTTGCGCCGGCCGAAATACAGCGCCACCGAGATCCCGAAGGCGAGGCCCAGGAACAGCAGGTTGGCGAGGCTGCCGTTGCGGGAGAACAGCAGCCCGATATCCGACACGGCGCTCTGCAGGGCGCGCGTGTCCCGGGGCACGTCGCCCATCACCTTGGTCCAGAGACCGGGACCGACCAGCGGCTGGGAGCGCTGGAGCAGGTCGCGGGTGAACGATTCGCGGCGGCGGTTCGAGACGCGGTCGACGATCTGGTCGCCCTGCACCACCAGGGAGCGGGCCAGCCGCTGGGTCTCGTCGATGCGGGTGACGGCGGCCTCGCGCTCGGCGCGCTCGGCGGCGACGTCGGCGCTCTCCTGGGTGTCCTTCGGCTTCGGCCCGAGCTGGGCCAGGCGCTCGCGGGCGGCCTCCAGCGGCGCGTCGAGCCGGGTGACCAGGGTGCGGATCTCGTCGGTGACCGTGACCGCGCTGTCGCGGATGGCGGTGAGGTCGGCGACCGTCAGCTCCGTGTGGCCGAGCTGCTTCTCGCGGGCGTCGAGCTCGGCCTTGGCGGCGTCGAGCTTGGCCCGGACCTTCTTGAACTGCTCGGGGACCTCGGCCTTGGCGACCGGCGGGGGCGCGGGCTTCGTATCGGGCGCCTTCGTATCGGGCGCCTTGCCGTCCGCGGGCTTGGCCTCGGGGGCCGCCTTCTCGGGCGCGGCCTTCTCGGGCGCGGTCTTGGCGTCCGCGGGCCTGTGATCGGAAGACTTGGCGGCGGGCGCCGGATCCTGGGCGAAGGCCGGCAGGGTCAGGGCCGCCGGGGTTGCGAACACCAGCGCGGCGAGCAGGGCGAGTGCGCGGGACGGGCGCGGGGCGCCCTCCGGCTTCCGGGTCCGCGCGGGGATACGATGCATGAGCAACCTCTCGTCGGGCGCGCGGCGGCCGGCCGGAGTCCGGCATCGGCGAATCGGCGGCGATCGGGGACCGGGCAGGCCTCCTGGCGGCCGGGCGCTCTGGGCGAGCAATAGGGCGAAAGCGTGCCCCTGCCCACCCCGGGCCGCATCCCGCCGCCTCCAGCCCGCTGTGGGTGCGTCCCCGGGGCTCATCCGGAAAAGCTTCACAAGGGTGTCACGCTGGGATTAGATGAACACCTGATGGACAGGGCCTTTTCGTTGCTACGCGAAAGGGCGCGGCCGGTGGCGATACCGGCCCGGCCCGGCCGCGTTCCGGATGCTACCGCATCGACCGGCGCCCCCGCGCGCCGGCCCGCCGCCCTGTTGTTCCCTCCGTCTCTCCCGTCAAGCCGTCGCCCCGCGCGCCGGCCCGTCCTGCATCGGCCCCGGGCCGGTTCGGACGGGCCGGCGGGGCGGCGGCATGGTCCCGCGCGTCTCACGCGCCAGAACTAGTCCGAAGAGTCGCGCCGATGATGGATCTCCAAACCCTCGTCCTCAACGCGGATTATCGGCCGCTCTCGTACAATCCGCTCTCCCTCTGGTCGTGGAAGGACGCCTTCACGGCCCTGTTCCTCGACCGGGTCACCCTGGTGGCGAGCTACGACGTCGAGGCGCGCTCGCCCTCGCGCGCCCTGCGGGTGCCGAGCGTGGTGGCGCTGAAGAACTACGTGGCGCTGGCCCGCAGCCCGGCCTTCACCCGCTACAACATCTACCTGCGCGACGGTTTCAGCTGCCAGTATTGCGGCCTCCGGCTGCCCTCGGGCGGCCTGACCTTCGACCACGTGGTGCCGCGCTCCCGGGGCGGGCTGTCGAGCTGGGAGAACGTCGTGGCGGCCTGCTCGCCCTGCAACCTGCGCAAGGCCAACCGCACGCCGGACGAGGCGGACATGCCGCTGATGACCGAGCCCCGGCGGCCGACGCGCTACGAGCTGCACCACCGGCAGCCCGAGTTCGACCACCGCCAGTACCATCACACCTGGCTCGACTACCTCTACTGGGACAGCGAGCTGGAGAGCTGAGGGCGGCGCGGAGGCGTCACCAGGCCGGCGCGCGCCGGGGCGGCTCGTTGTACATCGGGACGTTGAGGTTGCGCGGCCGGTAATCCCGCACCAGCACGGGCGGGGGGACGGCGGGCACCGGTCGCACCCGCACGATCCGGCGCGTCGGGTGATGCGCCCCGCGGCGCTCCGCGAAGGCCGGTCCGTGGACGAGCACGAGGCCGGCGAGCAGCGCGGCGCGCGACGTCAGGGGCCACAGCCTCGAGAGACGGTCAGTCATGGTCAGGCTCCGGCCGGCGCGGGAGGAAGGGTCAGAACTTGACGGCCGCGCCACCCCGGACGGTGTTCAACTGGGCGTTGTGACCGTTGAAATCCTGGAACCGCACGTACTGGTACTCGCCGCGCACCAGGATGTTGGGCGTGATGGCGTATTCCAGGCCGAAGCCGAGGGCGACGCCGCCGATGGTCTTGGTCCGGGCATTCGCCGTCAGCGTCGTGGGCGCGTACGGGATGGTCTGGGCGCCCTGTCCGGCCGGCGTCGAGTTGTTGAGCGGGAAGTTCGGATTGAAGCTCGCGTAGTCGTGCCTGTAGACCGCCGCGGGCTGCCCGGTGGTCAGGGCCTGGTTCGCCGCGTAGGTGGTGGCGCTGTAGCCGTAATTCTGGACCGCAACGGTGTCGTTGATGGTCACGCGACCGATCGCGGCACCGGCGGTGACATACGGGAGCAGGTTGCCGAACGCGTAGCCGGCGCGGCCCCGGATGGTGCCGTAATCCTCGATCCGCGTGTTCGACGTGCCGAACAGGTTCACCGACTCGGAGTTGCCGGCGGCGGTCGTCACGATCCGGTTGATGCCGTTGGTCGACCAGCTGTTCTGGTCCGTGTGCGTGTAGTCGGCCTCGATGCCGAGGACGATCCCGTCGAACTGCACATTGAATCCGGCGAAGGCACCGAAGCTGGCCCCGCGCGTCCGCGTGCCGGGAAGCGACAGGAATTTCGAGACGCTGAACTCGTTCTCGATGTCGCGATTGCTGAAGTAATTCGCCAGCGTGGACTGCATCGCGTTGCGCTGCGACAGGCCGCCGGAGGTGAAGCCGCCGTGGCCGCCGACATATACGCCGCTCCAGTCGACCACCGGGGCCGGGACCGGGTCGTAATCGGCGCCGCGCAGGTAATCGTAGTCCAGATCGGCGGCGCGCGCGGTGTTCACGCCGCAGAGACCGAGAACCGCCAGCAGCGGAAAGGTGACGGTACGCATCGGGATCGTCCTGGACGGAAAGAGACGGACGGCGGATCGAGCCTCGACACGGTGATACGCCGGTAACCTTAATTCTCCGTTGCTCGACCTGGACAGACAAGTCCCGATCCGGGGGTGTCAGTCCAGGCGCGTCCCGAGGGATACTGGAGCGGGCAAGAACCGCCCGAGAACCGGTCCGGTCGCGGCGGGGCGCCCGAACGCGAAACGGCGCGGAGAGCCTCCGCGCCGTCGTCGTCCGTCCGGGGGATCGCGGTCGAGGCGCGATCAGTACTTGCGCACCAACGGGCCGGGGACCGGCTCCGGCATCAGCGGCGGCAGCGGGGCCGCCACGAAGCCGCCGAGGTAGTAGCGCAGGCCGATCTTCACGTCGTGCGCCTCGATATCCTTCACCTTGATCGCCTGCAGGCTGCCGGTGCAGCAGGGCTCGAAGCCCGCGCCGGTCTGCGCCTTGCCGAGGTTCAGGTAGCGGTAGGCCAGCTCGATCTTCAGCGCGTCGGTCACGTTGTAGGCCAGACCGGCGTGGAGCGCCCAGGCGAAGCTGCCGCTGGTCTTGTCCTTGTAGAACTTGCTGCCGCTGTTGGTGTTGTAGACCGCGTTGCCGTTCGCGTCGTAAACCGGCGCGTAGTTGTAGGAGGGTTGTCCGCAGCCGCAGCCGTAGATCGGGTTCGCGTAATCGTAGCCGTAGGTCGGGCTGGTGAACTGCTGGTTGGTCGAGTAGCTCGAGACGTGGTTGAACGCGTAGCCGACGCCGCCGCCGATGAACGGCGTGATCCCGTACCACGTGCCGAGGTCGAAATACGCGTTGGCCAGAACCACCGCGGAGTCGAAGTTGCCGCTCGACTTGTTCACGCCGTACGAGCCGAGTCCGTTGTCGAAATCCGGACCCTTGTAGTACTCGCTGCCGCGCAGGCCGGTAGAGTAGCGGTACTCACCGGTGATGTCGCCGCGCAGGAACGGGGTGAACTGGTAGCCGACGCCGACGCCCGCGAAACCGCCGCCGCCGACCGCGTTGCCGAAGGCGCGGTTGGACTCGGCGTAGCCGGTGTAGTCGTAGGCGTCGCTGTAGCGCGGACGGGTGTAGATGCTCGCGCCCACGTCGCCGCGCAGGTACCAGCCGCCGCCGACCTCGATCGGCGGGGGCGGCGGAGGCGGGGGCGGCGGGAGCATCAGATCCGCGGCCGCGGCGAGGCAGGGCGCGCCGACGCTCGCCGCGAGCGTCAGGCTACGCACCAAAGCGTTCAGCTTGGAGCGGGCCATGGAGATTCCTTCACTGGACTCGTGAGCCGGACGCGCGGCGCGCGGTCCCGGGGTACGAGGGCAGGATGGAAGGAACGTCTTAAATCCGGCTTAACGTTAAATGTTAGCCTTGCGCATCGGTTGCCGAACTGTCGAATCGGACAACCGGGCGAGACTTGCTTGTTTCCGCCGCGCCGCGCCGCCGGGGTCGGCGCGGTTCATCTGTCGGGGGGGCCGCGTGGGCGACCCGATCGGCGTCGCCCGCTCGTCCGGGCCGCGCGGGAGTTGAGAGATCCGCATGGGGCCCGACGACGTGCGCGTCCTGGCGCTGATGCTGCCCGAGGCGGTGGCGGGCGCCCACAGCGGCAACCCGGATTTCCGGGTCGGCGGCCGGGTCTTCGCGACCCTCTGGGTCGAGGAGGCGCGGGTCGTGCTGCGCCTCGCGCCCGCCGATCAGGCCGCCCTGTGCGAGGCCGAGCCGGACCTGTTCGCGCCCCTCGACGGCGCCTGGGGGCGGCGGGGCTGGACCAATCTCGACCTCGACCCGTGCGCGGAGGAGGCCCTGCGGACGGCGCTGCTCGCGGCGTGGCGGATGACCGCACCCGCGGAGCTGCGCGCCGCCTACGCCGATCTGGGTTGATCCCGCGCCCGGCCCCCTCGGGGTCGGGGGAGCCGGGGATCAGGCCGCCGCGCGGGTGACGGCGTCGACCACCTCGTCGACCACCGCGTTGACGAGGCCGCGATCGTCGCCCTCGGCCATGACGCGGATCACCGGCTCGGTGCCCGAGGGGCGGATCACGAGGCGGCCGGCATTGCCGAGCCGCTCGCGGGCGTGCTCGATGGCGCTGACCACGCTGTCCTCGCGCAGGGGCTCGCCGCTCCGGTAGCGGACGTTCTTGAGGATCTGCGGCAGCGGGTCGAAGCAGTGGCAGACCTCGCTCACGGGCCGGTTCTGCCGCTGCACCACGCTCAGCAGTTGCAGGGCGGCCACGAGCCCGTCGCCGGTGGTCGTGTAGTCCGACATGATGATGTGGCCGGACTGCTCGCCGCCGAGATTGTAGCCGTGCGCCCGCATGTGCTCGAGGACGTAGCGGTCCCCCACGGCCGTGCGGGCCAGGGTCAGGCCGAGGCCGCCGAGGAAGCGCTCCAGGCCGAGATTCGACATGATCGTCGCGACCACGCCCGGCTGCGTCAGGCGCTCGTCTTCCTTCCAGGAGCGCGCCACGACGGCCATGAGCTGGTCGCCGTCGACCACCTGGCCCTTCTCGTCCACGATCAGCACCCGGTCGGCGTCGCCGTCCAGCGCGATCCCGATATCGGCCCGGCGCTCGCGCACCATGTCGATCAGGGCCGCGGGCGCGGTCGAGCCGACATCCCGGTTGATGTTGAACCCGTCCGGCTCGGTGCCGATGGCGATCACCTCGGCGCCGAGCTCCCACAGGGTCTCGGGGGCGACCCGGTAGGCCGCGCCGTTGGCGCAGTCGACCACGACCCGCAGCCCGTCCAGCGTCACCTGCCGCGGCAGGGTCCGCTTGGCGAACTCGATGTAGCGGGCGTGCACGCTCTCGATGCGCTTGGCCCGGCCGAGATCGTTGGAGCCGGACAGGCGCTTGTGCATGTCGGCGTCGATCAGCCCCTCGATCTCGTGCTCGATCGCGTCGTTGAGCTTGAAGCCGTCGGGCCCGAACAGCTTGATGCCGTTGTCCTCGAACGGGTTGTGCGAGGCCGAGATCATCACGCCGAGATCGGCCCGCATCGAGCGGGTCAGCATCGCCACGGCCGGCGTCGGCACCGGCCCGAGCAGCAGCACGTCCATGCCCACCGAGGTGAAGCCGGCGACGAGCGCGGTCTCGATCATGTAGCCGGAGAGGCGGGTGTCCTTGCCGATCACCACCCGGTGGCGGTGGTCGCCGCGCTGGAACACGAGGCCGGCGGCCTGACCGACCTTGAGGGCGAGCTCCGGCGTGATCACGCCGTTGGCGCGGCCCCGGATGCCGTCGGTTCCGAAATACTTGCGCACCATCACGTCTCCGGCGCCCGGCCTCGCGGACCCGGCACAGCTTAGCAGATTATCGCGCCCGTCGGCGGCTCACCGGCCGGCAGAGTCAACGGGGTGCTCCCCGACAAAGGCGGTCGAAATGGGGCGCCCGGCGCGCTGCAGGAGCCGCGGCGCCGAGGCCGAGACCAGCGCGAGGCCCGAGACGGTCAGCAGGCCGAGCACGAGCCGGCGGAAGGCGACCTCGCTGAGGCCCAGATAGATCCGGGTGCCGAGCAGCGTCGGGACCAGCATCGCCGGCAGGACCACCGCCACCATCGGCAGCGTCGCCCGGGTGACGAGCCCCGCGGCGAGGTAGGTCGCCAGGGTGACGCTGAGCATCGCGAGGTTGAAGTTCTGGATCACCGAGCGCTGCACGTCGCGCTCGTAGCGGCGCAGGGTGCACCAGAGGGTCGGCAGCACGCCCGTGAAGCCGCCGAGCCCGCCCATCATCCCGCCGCCGAGGCCCACCGCGGCGTCGGCGAGCCGGCCCCCGACCGCGATCCGCGGCAGGTTCCGGGCGAACAGCATGGTCGGGCACCAGACCATCAGCAGCAGGCCGAGGAGCGTCTTGAACCAGTCGGCGTCGAGCCGCGGCAGCAGCAGGACGCCGAGGGGGATGCCGGCGAGGCCGCCGAGGATGAACGGCGCGAGGCGCCGGGTCTCGAACCCGCGCCGGACCGAGACCGCCGCGATGACCTGGCCCGTGAAGGCGCCGGAGACGGCCAGAACCGCGGCGAGCTGCGGGTCGATCACCCAGGCCCAGAACGACAGGGCCGTGAGTCCGAAGCCGAAACCCGACAGGCCCTGGACGAAGCCGGCGACGACGGCGCCGAGGGCGACGACGAGGTAGGTCGAGACCGGCATCGGGGATTTCGCGGCGGCCTGGGGAAGGGTTCTGTGTTTCCGATTCGGCGGAGTCCGCCGAGCCTCCGGCCAAGCTGACCCCGTCGATCCGCCGACAGGCGGGCCGGTTTGTCACGCGCGATGCGACGATGATCACCCTTCGCCGACGCATGCCGCCGCCGATGAGGGAGCACACCGCGCCCCCGCTCCCGTCGGATCCCGGGCCTGCCCGAGATCCGCCCTGAAATGCCCGGATCGGGAAGTCCGACGCGGGTGGAGAGAGGTCCCGCGCCCGGTCCTGACAGCGCACCGCCGACGCAGGTGCCGGAGCTGCACCCGCGTCGGAGGAGGCCGCATGCGCGAGAAGGGGCGCCTCGCGGCGCCCTCCTCGCTCAACCGACCGTGCGGTTCAGGCCTGCGGCTGCGGCTCCAGCCCGCCGTCGTTCTCCTTGGGCCGGCCGCGGCCCGCCGAGGGGACCGAGGAGCCCCGGGCCGGGGTCGGCGGCACGTCGCCGCCGTCGCGGATCGGGGGCTGGCCCTTGAGCAGGTTGCGGATCTCCTCGCCCGAGAGGGTCTCGTACTCGAGCAGACCCTGCGCCAGGGCCTCCAGGTCGTCCTTGTGCTCGGCCAGGATGCGGCGCGCCTCCTCCAGGCCGGTTTCCACGAGGCGGCGGACCTCGGCGTCGATCTTCTGGGCGGTCGATTCCGAGACCGATTGCTGCCGGCCCATCGACATGCCGAGGAAGACCTCGTCGTTGTTGTCGCCGTACGCGACGGTGCCGAGCTCCGGGCTGAAGCCCCAGCGGGTGACCATCATCTTGGCGAGCCGCGTCGCCTGCTCGATGTCCGACTGCGCGCCCGAGGTCACCTTCTCGCGCCCGAAGATCATCTCCTCGGCGATGCGGCCGCCCATCATGATCGCCAGCCGCGAGGTCATCTGCTCGAAGCTCATGGAGAGCTTGTCGCGCTCGGGCAGCTGCATGACCATGCCGAGAGCCCGGCCGCGCGGGATGATGGTCGCCTTGTGCACCGGGTCGGTCGCCGGGACGTTCAGCGCCACGATGGCGTGGCCGCCCTCGTGGTAGGCGGTGAGCCGCTTCTCGTCCTCGGTCATGACCAGGGTGCGCCGCTCGGCGCCCATCATGACCTTGTCCTTGGCGTCCTCGAACTCGTGCATCGTCACGATGCGCTTGCCGCGGCGGGCCGCCAGCAGGGCCGACTCGTTGACGAGGTTCATCAGGTCGGCGCCGGAGAAGCCCGGGGTGCCGCGCGCGATGGTCTTCAGGTCGACGTCGGGGGCCAGCGGCACCTTGCGGACGTGGACGCGCAGGATGCGCTCGCGGCCGGTGACGTCCGGGTTCGGCACCATGATCTGGCGGTCGAAGCGGCCGGGCCGCAGCAGGGCCGGGTCGAGCACGTCGGGGCGGTTGGTCGCCGCGATGATGATCACGCCCTCGTTGGCCTCGAACCCGTCCATCTCCACGAGGAGCTGGTTGAGGGTCTGCTCGCGCTCGTCGTTGCCGCCGCCGAGGCCGGCGCCGCGGTGGCGGCCGACCGCGTCGATCTCGTCGATGAAGATGATGCAGGGCGCGTTCTTCTTGGCCTGCTCGAACATGTCGCGCACGCGGCTGGCGCCGACGCCCACGAACATCTCGACGAAGTCCGAGCCCGAGATGGTGAAGAACGGCACGTTGGCCTCACCGGCGACCGCCCGGGCGATCAGGGTCTTACCGGTGCCGGGCGGGCCGACGAGCAGCACGCCGCGCGGGATCCGGCCGCCGAGACGCTGGAACTTCTGCGGGTCGCGCAGGAACTCGACGATCTCTTGGAGATCTTCCTTGGCCTCCTCGACGCCCGCGACGTCGTCGAACGACACGCGGCCGTGGGCCTCGTTCAGGAGTTTGGCCTTCGACTTGCCGAAGCCCATGGCGCGGCCGGCGCCGGACTGCATCTGGCGCGAGAGGAAGATCCAGGCGCCGATGAAGACGAGGATCGGCAGCCAGCTCACGAGCAGCTGGATGAACCAGGGGGTGTTGTCGGACGGCGGGCGGGCGGTGATCTGCACGCCCTTGCCCTGGAGCTTGGAGACGAGGCTCGGGTCGTTGGGCGCGTAGCTCGTGAAGTTGCCGCCGCCCACGTAGGTGCCGGACACGTCCTGCCCGGAGATCACCACCGACTGGATCTTGCCGGCATCGGCGTCGTTCAGGAGCTGGCTGTAGGCGATCTCGCTGCCGCCGCCCCGGTGACCCGGGTTCTGGAACAGGGTGACGAGGGCCAGAACCAGCAGGAAGATGACGACCCACAAGGCAAAGTTGCGAAAATTCGGGTTCATCGATCAATCCCTGGCGCGTGCGACCCCCAGGACGGACCTGCCACGCGGCTATTCCGGTCCATCCGTGCACACCTCGCCAATGTAGGCGGGGGGCTCTCCCTTGCCAAGTAAGTCGGGAGACCCTGCGGCGAGGGCAGCACCTGCGGGCCCGTGCCGGCGCGGCGGCGCCGGGGCGAGGGTGACGGCCCCGCCCGCGTCTGCGGAAACGAGGATTCCCGCCAGGGTTCGGCGGACCGGCTCCCGGCGGCGCAGGGCCGGCAGGAGCGATTCGAGGACGAGGGTCTCGAGGCGCTCGAGGCGGCGCGGCGCGGCGCCGGCCCGGGCCAGGGCGCGATCGAGGCAGCGCAGGGCCACGGCGTCCGGCAGGGCCGCCAGGGCGCGCCCGTCGAGGCACAGGCCCGCGCCCGTCTCCGACCCGGGGCGCAGTGCCCCGTCGAGGGCCTGCTCGGCCGCGCTCCGGAGCGCGGCCTCGTCGCGGGCGGCGCGGTCGGCGAGCCGGGCGAGGCGCGCGCGGGTCAGGCCCTCGCGCTCCAGGGCCGGCCACGCCTCGCGCAGGCGGCCGCGGGCGAAGCGCGGATCGCCGTTGGCGGGATCGCGCAGGTAGGCGACGCCCAGCGCCGCGCACCACGCCACCAGGCCGGCCTTCGGCAGGTGCAGGAACGGGCGCCCGAGGGCGAGGCCGGGGCCGAGGCTCCGCTCGGCGCGCATGCCGGCGAGCCCGGCGGGGCCGCTGCCGGCCGCGAGCCGGATCAGCACCGTCTCGGCCTGGTCATCCTGGGTGTGGGCGGTGAGGACGAGGCCGGCTCCGACCGCCCCGGCATGGGCGGCGAGGAGAGCGTAGCGGGCCGTGCGGGCCGCGTCCTGAAGCCCGGTGCCGGGCTTCGCGCCCGCCCAGGTCAGGGTCGCGTGGGGCAGGTCCAGCGCCCGGGCGGCGCGGCCGACGCCCTCGGCTTCCGCGCCGGATTCCGGCCGCAGGCCGTGATCGACGGTCGCCACGCGCAGGGACGCGCCGGTCGCCTCGCGCAGGCGCGCGGCGGCGTGCATCAGGGCGCTCGAATCGGGACCGCCCGAGACGGCGAGGAGCACGCCCCGCCCGCCGCACGCGGCCCGGTCGAGCCAGGGACGGAGGGCGCCGAGAACCGGGTCGCCCGAGACGCTCAGGCGCCGCAGCGGGCGCGCTTCTGCTCGCGGGCGACGCCCTGGCGGACGCCGGTGCCGGCATTCGGGAATTTCCGGTCGAGCTCGGCCAGGGTCGCGCAGGCCTGCTCGCGGGCGCCGAGGGCGTTGAGCGTGACGCCGAGCTTCAGCATCGCGTCGGGGGCCTGGGCGGACCGGGCGTAGTCGGTGGAGACCTTCAGGAACTGCTCGGCGGCCTCGCGGTTGCGGCCGCGGGCGAGGTAGCTCTCGCCGAGCCAGTAGGTCGCGCCGGCGACGCGGTTGTCGCGCGGGTGCGACTGGATGAACTGGCGCAGGCCCATCTCGGCCTGCTCGTACTGCTTGGCGCGGTACAGCTCGACCGCGGCGTCGAAATCGGCGGCCGGATCGCCGGTCCGGGTCGCCGCCACGCTCTCGGCGGGCCGCGCCGGGATCGCCCCGGTCCGGGCCGGCGGCCGCAGGTCCACGGGCTCGTCGTAGCCGGAGGTTCCGGCCTCCGCGTCGTCCTCGCCGGACTCGTTGACCGCGCCCTGCGGCAGGCGCTGCGGCCGCGGCGCCGCCTCGGCGGCCTCCTCGGCCTCGCGGGGCGGCAGCGGCGCGGAGGGCTGCGTGCTGCCGAGCTGCATCGGGGCGCCCGGGGCGCCGGGGGCCTGCGACGGGTCGAAGGCGTCGCCGCGCTTGCCGGGGCGGCCGGCGCCCGGGTTGCCGCCGTTGACGGGCCCCGACGGCGCGGGCGCGGCCGAGGGCTTGCCGCCCTTGCCCTCGTTCAGGCGGTACTCGACGTCCTCCTGGAACTTGCGCAGCTGCTCCTTGAGCTGGCGGTTCTCGTACTGAAGGGTCTCGATCTGCCCGGCCATCATCCGGGACTGGTTCTCGATGCGGCCGAGGCGCACCACCAGTTCCGAAGCGTCCTGCGCGGCGGCCGGGTGGCCGAGGAGCGCGGTACCGAGGGCGGTGGCGAGGGCGAGGCGGGTGCGAAGGCGGGCGGGCATGGTTCGGCTGCGGTCCGGTGTCGGCGCGAGGCCCTAACAGATGCGCCGCACCGCGGCAAAACTGCGGCGCGGTCGAAGGTGTGATCGAAGGCCGCGATCGAGCGCATCGATCGGAGGCGGCGGCCGCGCGCCGCCTCCGAGGTCGTTCGCGCGGCGGCCTACGCGCCGGCGCCGCGGTCGAGGACGATCACCGCGCGGCGGTTCTGCGACCAGCAGGAGATGTCGTTGCACACCGCCACCGGCCGCTCCTTGCCGTACGAGACCGTCCGCATCCGGCTCGCCGCGATGCCGCGGGTGGCGAGGTAGTCGTTCACCGCCTGGGCGCGGCGGGCGCCGAGGGAGAAGTTGTACTCGCGGGTGCCGCGCTCGTCGGCGTGGCCCTCGATGATGAAGGTGTAGCGCGGGTAGCGCTGCAGCCACGCGGCCTGCTTGTCGAGGGTCGCGGTCGCGGTCGGCGTCAGGTCGGTCGAGTCCGACTCGAAGAAGACCCGGTCGCCGATATTGACGACGAAGTCCTGCGCGCTGCCCGGCGTCGCGGCGCCCGCCCCGAAGGCGGAGGCGTCGGCGAGGTCCTTGTCGTTGCTGCAGGCGCCCAGGCCGAGGGCGGCGACGAGCGCGAGGCCGAGGGCGGCGGCGCGGAAACGCTGGGGCATGGTCTGAAAAACTCCTCGAGCGGTGCCGAAGGCCGGCTGCTGGTCTTCGAGGCGGGTCCGCGTATTCCTGGCGCCGTTGGTAGGCGGGGTTGGTTAAGCGACGGTTCCGCCGGGCGGCGCGGGGGCGTGGTGACGGTCCGCACCGGTCGACGGCGTGCGCTGACGCACCCGGACGCGCCTGGAATGCGGCGGCGGCGGGGCGGCGGGCCGCGAGGCGCCATTTCGGCCGCCCCGGTTGCGGCGCTGCAACAGGCGCCGGGCGCCGCCGCGTACCGGGTCCGGACGGGTCTTTAAGAGATCCTCAACCCTGTCGACCCCCTAATCGGCGGGCCGAACACCGGACCTCCCGCATGCGCCCCGCCCAGAGCGTCCTCATCGTCGAGGACAGCTACCTGCTCCTCGAGATCGTCGCGAGCCTGTGCGAGACGCACGGCATCCGGGTGATCGAAGCCTCCACGGGCGAGGCCGCGCTGACCGTCCTGCGCGACCGGGGCGCGGCGATCGACTGGCTGTTCACCGACATCCACCTGCCCGGGCTGATCGACGGCTGGACGGTGGCCCACGCCTTCCGGGCGATCCACCCGGACCGGCCGGTGGTCTACACCTCGACCGACACGCACGGCCGCAGCGGCGTGCCGGGCAGCCTGTTCCTGCGCAAGCCCTTCCAGATGCAGGAGGTCAACCGCCTGGTCCGGATGATGGTCGAGGGCCTCGGCGAGGCCGGCGCCGACAGCCGGCTCTGCGCGGCGGGCTGAGCGGCAGGCTGAGCGGCGCCGCGGGTCCGCGGCCGCCTCAACCCGCCCGGAACAGCGCGACGATCTCGGGCGCGGCGAGCCACGCCTCGACCCGCGGGCAGGCGAGATCCCCGGGGGGCATCGCGTCGTAGAGGGCGTAGCTCGCCGCGACGAAGCCCGGCAGGTCGTAGAGCACCGGGAAGTCGTCGCCCCGCGGCTTGGTCTTGAACAGGTACGAGCCGGTCAGGCCGAAATGCTCGGCGACGGGCGGGTAGATCGGCCAGACCACGTCCTGGGCGAGTTCGTCGCCGAGGTAATCCTCGATCTCCACGGGCTCGGGCGCGAACCCGCTCTCCTGCAGCAGCCGCCGCGCGATGTCGCCGAGGACGTGGACCTTGGGATGGTTCATCAGGTGCATGAAGGCGCCGCGGCGCGCCCAGCGGGTCACCTCGCGCTCCAGGCCGAAGCCCAGGGCGTCGGCCGCGCCGACGAGTTCGTGCACGGCCGGGTCCCAGTGGTCGAGGTAGCCCAGGCGGGCGAACACGTCCTCGCGGAACAGGCCGACGGTGCGGCCGGCATCGAGGCCGAGCCGGTGGGCGGTGACGACGATCGCCGAGTGGTACTGGCCCAGCGGCGACGGCGTCAGCTTCAGCGCGGCGAGGTCCGAGGCCTGCCCGACATAGACCATGTCCGGGTGGAAGGCCGAGAACACGATCGACGGGAACAGCCTGAGCCGCGGGTCGGCCGCGCGCACGGTGGCGGCGTCGCCGCCGGGGATCAGCCCGGCCGGGAAGGCCTGCGAGAAGACGTGGTCGTGGGCGCGCAGGGTCCGGATCAAGCCGTCGACATGGCCGTGGTCGCGCTTCAGCGAGCCCATGGGCAGGTAGCGGACCGGGCTCTTCGGCGCGAGCAGGCGCATGGCCCGGGCGATGCCCCGGGCCTGGCAATTGCCCAGCACCGCGATGCTCGGCCCGTCACGCCCGGTGGCGGCGCGGGCGCGGTTCCGCCATGGTGTCGCCCAGGTGGGGGGCCAACTGGGGGCCCAACTGGGCGTCGGCAGGGTGAACGCGCTGCGGGCGCGCCGGGGCAGGTCGTTCAGGGCCACGTCGCGTGCCGGTGTCAGCGGACGGTTCAGCGGTCCCGAGGGCCGTCGCCGTCGTGAGAAAGAGGGTTCGAAGATGGCGTTGAATCCGTATACGGGTCTACCGGCCGAGCGATTCTGGCGCAAGGTCGTGACCAACGTGCCGCCCTTCGCGGTCAACCCGCACCCGAAGGACACCTTCGTGATCGGGCCGACCGACAAGGTCGCCACCGGCGGCTCCTGCTTCGCGCAGCGGGTGGCCGAGGCGGTGCGCGGCGCCGGGTTCAACTACTACCTGACCGAGCCGCCGACCCCCGGCATGAGCGCCGAGGAGGCCAACGCCCGCCAGTTCGGCACGTTCTCGGCGCGCTACGGCAACCTCTACTACACGCGCCAGTTCGTGCAGCTGTTCGACCGGGCCTACGGGACGTTCGAGCCGGAGCTGAAGGCGTGGCTGCGCGACGACGGCCGCTACGTCGATCCGTTCCGCCCGACCGTCGAGCCGGCGGGCTTCGCCAGCGAGGCCGAGGTGGTCGCCGCCCGCGACGCGCACCTCGCCGAGGTGCGCCGCCTGTTCGAGACGCTCGACGTGTTCGTGCTGACGCTCGGCCTCACGGAGGGCTGGCGCTGGCGGGCCGACGGCGCGGCGCTGCCGCTCGCCCCCGGCGTCGCGGGCGGCACGTTCGACCCCGCGCTCTACGAGTGCGTGAATGCCGGCGCGGGCGAGGTTCTGGGCGACCTCAACGGCTTCCTCGACCGGCTCTGGAGCGTGAACCCGAAGGCGCGGGTGATCTTCACGGTCTCGCCGGTGCCGATGATCGCCACCTACATGGACCGGCACGTGATGGAGTCGAACAGCTACTCCAAGTCGGTGCTGCGGGTGGCGGCCGGCGAGGTGGTCGGCCGCGGCGACCCGCGGGCGGTCTACTTCCCCGCCTACGACATCGTCACGAGCAACGTGAATGCCGGGCGCTACTACAACGAGGACCAGCGCACCATCAACGACGCGGGCGTGCGCCACGTGATGCGCCTGTTCCTGGCGACCTTCGCCCGCGACCGGGTCTCGCCGGCGCCGACCCACGCCCCCGTCGACCTCGCGGCCGAGTTCGAGGGCAATGCCGGCGTGATCTGCGACGAGGAGGAGATCGAGCGCAGCGTGGCTTAACGTGGCGTAGGCCCAAGGTTTGCCTCCGGCCGGCCCTTTCGGGCAAGCTCGGCCTCGCCCGGGCGCCCGCGCCCTTCGGAGACGAATCCCTTGAGCCTGCCCCCGCCCCGCCGCGCCGACCACGACATCGATCCGGTCTTCGTGAAGCGGCACTCGCCCCGCGCCTTCACGGGCGAGGCCGTGCCCGAATCCGAGCTGATGCGGATGATCGAGGCGGCGCGCTGGTCGCCCTCCGCCTACAACTCGCAGCCCTGGCGCTTCCTCTACGCGCTCCGGGGCGACGCCCACTGGGACACGTTCTTCGACCTGCTGGTGCCCGGCAACCAGAAATGGGTTTCCGGCACCGGCGCGATCCTGTTCCTGGTCTCGAACGGGCTCATGAAGGTCGGTGACGAGCTGAAGCCCTCCTACAGCCACTCCTTCGACGCCGGCACCGCCTCGCTGGCCTTCCAGCTCCAGGCGATCCACCAGGGCTGGCACGCCCACGGCATGGTCGGGTTCGACCATGTCCGCGCCCCCGCGGTGCTGCGTCTGCCCGAGCATCACCGGATCGAGGCCGCCTTCGCGGTCGGCCGCAAGATCCCGGAGGCGGACCTCACCGAGGAGCAGCGGCCCCGCGAGACCCCGAACGGCCGCCGGCCGATCACCGACTTCACCATCGCGGGACCGTTCCCGCCGGCCGCCGGCTGAGACGGGCCGGAACCCGCTTGCACGACCGGGGATTGGCTCCGCGACGCGACGCCGTCGCAGGTCCGTGGGCGCAGGCCCACGGGCTCGACCCGGGCCGGCAGGGGGCCGCCGCCGCACGCCTCCTGTCCGCCCTCCGACGCTTCGGGAGCTGGCTCATGGATCCGTCCGACACCACCGCGTCCGACCCGTTCCGGGACGACGGGCCGTTCGACCCCGTCCCCGGGCTGCAGGCCGTCGCCGACCGCCACGGGGTCAGCCCGGACGCCGTGCGCCACCTGGTCCGGGCCCTCGAGCGCGGCCACGGCACGATGGCGCAGTTCGACCATCCCGATCTCGGCGGGATGGGGCAGTGGTTTTCCGGCGGGATGGTGATGGTCGGCCGGATGTTCGACGACGCGCTGAAGGCGCGGGTCGACGCGCTCTGCACCGAACTGGCCGGCGCGCTCCCGGCGGGGGGCTTCTCGGAGGCCGCGCCCGCGGCGCGCCGGGGCGGCGGCGAGTGGTGGCCGGCCGGCCTCGGGGATCCGGCCAGCACCGGCGCGCAGAACGGGCTGCGCTACGCCTATTTCCCGGAGAGACGGCGGCTCGCCGTCGACGCGGGATCCGGGGTCGCGCTGTACGATACCGGCGCGCACCGCATCACCGGCGTCTCCCAGGCGAACGGCAGCCTCGGCTTCACGGGACCGGCCGGGGCCGTCGCCCTCGACCGCCTGCGCCGGATCGAGGCTGAGGTCGCGGCGCCGCGCCAAGCGGATCCGGGCCGAGCGGATCCCGACCATGTGGATCCGGGCCGAGCTGATCCGGCCGAGATCCCGGCGAAGGACGCTTCGCCCACCGCTTCCCACGCCGCTTCGCCTACCCCTTCACCCGCCCCGGACCGGTCGTCTCCGGACGAGGTTCTCGGGACCATCGAGCGGCTGGCCGAGCTGCACGCGCGCGGCGTGCTCACCGACGCGGAATTCGCGACCAAGAAGGCGGAGCTGCTCGCGCGGCTTTGAGCGGCGCCCGACCGCCGCACCTCGCGCCCTCGGCCCGAGGCCTCGCAGGATGCGGGGCCGGACGGCCTCAGGCGATGCCGACGCGCAGCAGGTCGTGGACGTGCACGATGCCGACCGGCCGGCCGTCGGTGACGGCGAAGACCGCCGTGATCAGCCGGCGGTTCATCAGCTCCAGCGCGGCCTGAGCCAGCTTGTGGGGCTCCACGGTCACCGGGTCCCGGGTCATGACCGTCGAGACCGGCGTGTCGAGGAGCGCCGGACCCATGTGGCGGCGCAGGTCGCCGTCCGTGACGATGCCGACGAGGCGCCCGGCCGCGTCCGTGACGCCGACGCAGCCGTAGCGCCGCGCCGCGATCTCGATCAGCACCTCGGACATGAGGGCAGTCTCGTGCACCAGCGGCATGTCCTGGGGGCCGTGCATCACCTGCTGCACCGTCCTGAGGCGGGCCGCGAGGGTGCCGCCCGGATGCAGGGTGTGGAAGCGCGCGGAGGTGAAGCCGCGCCGCTCCAGCAGCGCCACCGCCAGGGCGTCGCCCAGCGCCAGCTGGATCAGGCTGGAGGAGGTCGGCGCGAGGTCGTGCGGGCAGGATTCCCGCACGCGCGGGAGTTCCAGCAGCACGTCGGCGGCCTTGCCCAGGGTGCTCTCGCCGTTGCGGGTGATGGCCACCAGCGGAATCGAGAACCGGCGGCTGAAGCCGACGAGGTCGGACAGTTCCGCGGTCTCCCCCGACCACGACAGCGCGATGATGACGTCGTCCCGGGCGATCATCCCGAGATCGCCGTGGCTCGCCTCGGTCGGGTGGACGAAGAAGGCGTGCGTGCCGGTGGAGGCCAGCGTCGCGGCGATCTTGCGCCCGACATGCCCGCTCTTGCCGATGCCGCTGACGATGACGCGGCCCTTGCTCTGCAGGATCGTCTGCACCGCCTCCTCGAAGGCCGCGCCGAGCCGGCCCTGGAAGGCCGCGCTCGCCTCCTGCAGGGCCGCGATGCCGAGCTGGAGGCTGCGGATCCCGAGGTCGCGGGTGGTGGCGAGATGCGCCGACGGGGCGTCGTAGCGGTCGTCGCGCAGGGCGCTGGAGGCGGGAGCGTTCATCGTGTCCGTTCTTGACCCGTCGACCGGATCCGGCACCGGGGCCGGACTCGGGGAGCGGCGCAGCGAGGCGTCTCCGGCGACGCTAGGCAGCCGTCGTGGTTGAAATGTGACGCGGGGACGACGCAGCGCCGCACGCCGGTTGAAGGCGCGGCCGCCGGGGTCCATGCTCCCGGCACGCCATCCCGCGCGCCATCCCGCGCCGCGGGCCCCAGGAGGGCAAGAGCCCCATGACCATCCGCTTCCCCGACCCCGATCCCGCGATCCTCGCCCGCCGCGAGGCGATCCTGGCCGGTCTCGCCCCCCTGGTCGCGCCGGAGGCGCTGGTGGTGAGCGAGGACGAGCGCCGGGCCTTCGAGACCGACGGGCTGACCGCCTACCGGCAGATGCCCCTCGCCGTGGTGCTGCCCTCCACCACCGCGGAGGTCGCCGCCGTGATGGCCTACTGCCACGCCAACGGCGTGCGGGTCGTGCCCCGCGGCGCCGGCACGTCGCTCGCGGGCGGCGCCATCGCGCAGGCCGACGCGATCATCCTCGGCGTCGGCAAGATGACCCAGGTCCTCGACATGGACTTCGCCAACCGCACCGCCCGGGTGCAGAGCGGCATCACCAATCTCGCGATCTCCGGGGCGGTCAGCCACGAGGGCTTCTTCTACGCCCCCGACCCGTCGAGCCAGCTCGCCTGCACGATCGCCGGCAACATCGCGATGAATTCCGGCGGCGCGCACTGCCTGAAATACGGCGTGACCACCAACAACCTGCTCGGCGTCACCCTGGTGCTCAACGACGGCACCGTCGTGGAGATCGGCGGCCAGCACCTCGACAGCGGCGGCTACGACCTGCTCGGCCTCGTCTGCGGCTCGGAGGGGCAGCTCGGCATCGTCACCGAGGCGACCGTGCGGATCCTGCGCGCCGCCGAGGGGGCGCGGCCGGTGCTGGTCGGCTTCTCGAAGGTCGACGACGCGGGCGCGTGCGTGGCGGCGATCATCGCGGCCGGGATCATCCCGGTGGCGATCGAGTACATGGACCGCGAAGCGATCCTGATCACCGAGGATTTCGCCCAGGCCGGCTATCCCCGCGACGCCGAGGCGATGCTGATCATCGAGGTCGAGGGCTCGGATGCCGAGTGCGACGCGATGCTGGCGCGGATCGAGACGATCGCCCGGGATTTCCACCCGACCAGCGTGCGGGTCTCGCGCTCGGAGGCGGAATCGGCCGCGATCTGGAAGGGCCGCAAGTCGGCCTTCGGCGCCACCGGCCGGATCTCCGACTATATCTGCATGGACGGCACGATCCCCACCGGCCAGCTCGGGCCGGTGCTGGAGCGGATCGGGTCGATCTGCGCCGAGAAGGGCCTGCGGGTCGCCAACGTGTTCCACGCGGGCGACGGCAACCTGCACCCGCTGATCCTGTTCGACATCAACAGGCCCGGCGAGCTGCAGAAGGCCGAGGCGGCGGGCGACGAGATCCTGAAGCTCTGCGTCGAGGTCGGCGGCTGTCTCACCGGCGAGCACGGGGTCGGCATCGAGAAGCGCGAGCTGATGCGCTTCCAGTACGATCAAGTCGACCTGGAGCAGCAGATGCGGGTCAAGGCGGTGTTCGATCCGGACTGGATGCTGAACCCCGCCAAGGTGTTCCCGCTGGACGGGCGCCTCGCGGCCTGAACCGGGCCGCGGGACGGGTCAGGCCAAGAGGTCTGGCCAAGAGGTCCGGACCGGTGCGGGCGCGCTCGCGCCCGTCCGGCCCTCGCGGCCGCGCTCAGGCGGCCTCGACCTTGCGGCTCGCCCGGGCCTTGGTCGACGCGGTCGCGCCCTTGCGGCGGCCGGACGCGGGGGCGGCGGCCGTCTCCTCGGCGGGGGCCGCGGCGGCCTTGTCGCCCGCCGGGGACCGGCCCGGCTGGCCGAGGCCGAGGCTCTTGGCGAGCGCCGAGCGCTGCGCCGAGTAGTTCGCCGAAGTGGTCGGGTAATCGGCCGGCAGGCCGTAGCGCTCACGGTAGGTCTGCGGATCGAGGCCGTGCTTGGTCAGGTGACGCTTCAGCGTCTTGTACGACTTCCCGTCGATGAAGCTGACCAGTCCGTCGGGGCGGATCGACTTGCGGACCTGGGCGGGCGTCGGCCGCTCGACGCTCTCGGTCGCCGGAGCGACGGGGCCGGACCCGATCGTGTTCAGCGCCTCGTGGATGCTCGCGATCAGGGCCGGCAATTCGGCCGAGGGCAGCGAGTTGTTGGAAACGTAGGCCGCGACGACGTCCACGGTCCGCTCGATGAAATCCAATTGCGATGTCGGCGCAGCTTCTGACATTCTCTCGTTCCTCGGCACAAAAGCCTGATGGGGTCCCCACTTTCCGCGAGTTAAGACAGCGTCTGAAAAATGCAAGGCGATTCATACAATTATCTGTGATGAGACCGAAGTCTAACTCTGCATCACACGGCGAGGCTTACAGGGTATGGTTGCATTGGGAGCACTTGAGGGGCACTTCTGAGAGGCTTTATCGGTGTCCGTCCGGCGAATTCTAGTCGCTTCCTCGAAGCGGGTTTTCGCAGCCGGCAGAGACCTTTACCCCCAGGTCCGGGGCCGGATCTAGACGATCGTATAGGGTTGCCGCCCGGCCGGGCGGGCACAATGCGCAATCTTCGTACAGTTGTGCGCGCGCAGGTCGGCGCCCTGCGTCATTTTCGCAATCCGGTCGCGACCTATCGCGGCCTCAGGCGAAAGTCTTGCGCGGATCGAAGGCGTCCCGCACGGCCTCGCCGGCGAAGACGAGCAGGCTCAACATCACGGCGATGACCAGGAAGCCGGTCAATCCGAGCCACGGAGCGGTCAGATTGTCCTTGCCCTGCGCGAGAAGTTCTCCGAGGGACGGCGAGCCCGGCGGCAGGCCGAAGCCGAGGAAGTCGAGCGAGGTCAGCGTGGTGATCGAACCGTTCAGGATGAACGGCAGGAAGGTCAGCGTCGCCACCATGGCGTTCGGCAGCAGGTGGACCGTCATGATCCGGATGTTCGACAGGCCCAGCGCCCGGGCGGCCCGGACATACTCGAAGTTCCGCGCCCGCAGGAACTCGGCGCGCACCACGCTCACGAGCGCGACCCACGAGAACAGCAGCATGATCCCGAGCAGGACGAAGAAGCCCGGGGCGATGAAGGCCGAGATGATGATGATCAGGTAGAGGGTCGGGATGCCGCCCCAGACCTCGATGAAGCGCTGGAAGGCGAGATCGACCCAGCCGCCGAAATAGCCCTGCACGGCGCCCGCGACGACGCCGATCACCGACGAGACCGCCGCCAGGATCAGGCCGAACAGGACCGAGATGCGGAAGCCGTAGATCACCCGCGCCAGCACGTCCCGCGTGGTGTTGTCGGTGCCGAGCCAGTGCCACGGGATGTCCGCGCAGGTGCTGCCGCCGAGCTTCTCGGCGACCGGCCGGCACTGCGCGTCCGTGAGCATCCAGGTCGGCGGCGACGGCGACGGCGTCGGCAGGTCCTCGTTGATCGTGTCGTACGAGAACGGGATCGGCGGCCACAGGGCCCAGCCGTTCGCCGCGATCTCCCGGCGGATCTCGGGGGAGCGGTAGTCGGTCGTGGCGAGGAAGCCGCCGAACTTCTCCTCGGGATAGTCGACCAGGACCGGGACCAGCCACTCGCCCTTGTAGGACATCACGATCGGGCGGTCGTTGGCGATGAACTCCGCGAACAGGCTGAGCACGAACAGGATCGTGAAGATCACGAACGATCCGTAGCCGAGCCGGTTGCGGCGGAAATTGTCGAGCCGGCGCCGGTTGAGCGGCGACAGGCGGGCGCGCCGGCCGGCGGCCTCGGGGAGGACCGGGGGCGGCGCCCTCTCGTCCGGTCGCAGGACCAGCGGCTGGGCGCCGGGCATCGCCGCGGGCACGACCTCGCTGTCGCCGGGACGCGTGACCTCGTTCATCCGTGCCGCCTCCGGGACCGGGCCGCCCGCGCGCCCGCCGCCCCGGGATCGGGGCGGCCGCGCGACCGGCCGGCCGCGGGGCGGGGGCCGGGGACGCTCAGCCGTCGAGCCGGGTCGCGGTGCCGTCGATCTCGGTGGGACGCAGGTTGCCGCTGCGCTCCAGCCAGCCGCGCAGCAGCCGGACGTTGCGGCGGTTGGCCTTGAAGGCGGCGTCGAACAGGTCGCCCGCCACCGGCACCGCGCCGATCAGCCCGTCGAAGGCCACGTTCAGCCCCATCCGGGCCAGCAGCCAGCGCGGCGCGCCGAGGCGCTTCGCCTCGTAGACGATGAAGGACGAGATCACCATGCCGGCCACGTCGCCGATCACCGGCACGAGGCCGATCAGCGCGTCGAAGCCGACCCGCCGGTTGAGGCCCGGGATGACGAAGGCCGTGTCCATCAGATGGGCCAGCGTCTCCAGCCGGGCGAGGCTCGCCTCGCGGCCGAGATCCGCCGACAGGAAGGGGGGCCGGGTCCCGGAGCGGGTCTCGCCCCCGGGGAAGGTCTCGGCACGGGCGAAACGCCCGGCCTGGGCAGCCTGGGTGAAGTCCATGGTCGGGATCCGTCGGGAAGCCATCGTCCCCAACGATGTGGCCCCCCGCCCGGATCCCCGCAAGGACGGCGCCCGCGTGGACCGTGCCGCCCGTCGAGCCGTCGCTCGCGCCGTGCCCCACGCCGTGCCTCACGCCGGCGCTCATGCCGTCCCCTCGGGGAGCCCGCGCATGCGGTCGAGCGCCGCATCCAGGGTCGCGTCGTCCTTGGCGAAGCAGAGCCGGACGAGGCCCCGCACGGAGGCGTCCGGGTAGAAGGCGCTCACGGGGATCGCCGCGACGCCGTGACGGGTGACGAGCGCCTCGCAGAAGGCCACGTCGTCGGCGTGGCCGCGCGCGGCGATGTCGACGTTGAGGAACCACGTGGCCTGGGCCGGCAGCACCGTGAAGCCGAGGCCGCGCAGGCCGTCCGCGAGCCGGTCGCGGGACCGGGCGTAGCCGGCCCGCATGGCGTCGAACCACGGGGCCGGCTTACCCAGCCCGTAGGCGACGGCCTCCTGGAGATTCGGGGGCGTGGTGAAAGTGAGGAACTGGTGCGCCTTGGCGAGCCCGCGCATCAGCCGGGCATCGGCCATCACGAAACCGACCTTCCAGCCGGTGAGCGAGAAGATCTTGCCGGCCGAGCCGATCTTGACGGTCCGCTCCCGCATCCCCGGCAACGCCATCAGCGGCCGGTGGCGCGCGCCGTCGAACACCACGTGCTCCCAGACCTCGTCGCAGAGGGCGGTCACGTCGAAGCGCTGGCAGTAGCGGGCCAGCAGGTCGAGGTCCTCCGGCGCGAACAGGGTGGCGCTCGGGTTGAGGGGATTGTTCAGCACCACGACCCGGGTCCGCGCCCCGAAGGCCTCCGCCAGCGCGGCCTCGTCGAGGCGGAAGGCCGGCGGTCGCAGCGGCACGATCCGCGGCACGCCGCCGGCCCTTCGGACCAGGGGCAGGTAGGCGTCGTACATCGGCGCGAACAGCACGACCTCGTCGCCGGGCTCGATCAGCGCCAGGAGCGCGCCGGCCAGGGCCTCGGTCGCCCCGGAGGTGACCATCACCTCGGTCTCCGGGTCGAGGACGAGCCCCTGGTGCTGCGCGTAATGGTCGGCGACCGCCGCGCGCAGGGCCGGCAGGCCCATCATCGGCGGGTACTGGTTCCAGCCGTCCAGCAGCGCCCGGGCGCCCCGCGCGCGCACGTCCTCCGGACCGGGATCGTCCGGGAAACCCTGGCCGAGATTGATCGCGCCGTGGACCCGCGCGAGCCGCGACATGGTCTCGAACACGGTGGTGGGCAGCGCGTCGAAGACGGGGTTGATGAAGGCGGGCTTCATGCGGCGCGGCGAACGGCGCGGCCCGGGGTGCGGCCCGGGGTGCGGCTCGCGGCGCCGGGCATCGAGAAGGTCGGCATGGCGGGTCTCGGCATCGCCGGCCTGTAGCATGGTCCAGCATGGCCGTCGCGCGTCGCGGCATGTGCGCGGTCGCACAGACCTGGTCTCCGGCGCGCCAGCGTCGGCTGACGAATGTTGACATTCATCAGCCGTCTCGTAGGTTCGGGTCACGGCCGGAGTGGCGCACTCGCCGACGGGGCTTCGCCCCCTCGCCCCGTCAGCGGGGTGCCGCTCCGGTCCCCAGAAGGGCCATCGACTTGCGGGTCGGTGGCCCTTTCGGCATGCGCGGCGGTGCCTGCCCCGAACACCCGCCGATCCTCGGGCCGGCCTCCCGGATACGACGATGCGGCCCTCCTCACGCGCGTTCCTCGGCTGCCTGGTCCTGGCACTGCTGATCGGCGGCCTCGGACTCGGCCTGCGCCGCGCCGTGGCCGTCGCCCCGGTCGATCCGCCGTTCCGGGCGGTGCTGCGCGCTTATGCAGCACCGGAGGCGGCGGGCGGGCCGCAGCAACACGACTGAAACGTCGCCGCCCTAGTGACGGCGCATTGGCCGGGCACCGGTGGAGCGCACCGCGAGGTGCGCGAGCGGCGCGACCGCGGGCGACCATGGCGCCGCGGTAAGGAGCCGTTCGGGGCCCGGACAGCTTTATGGGCTTACGCTCCCGCAGACGGGATCGGAGCCGCCGGTTCCCGCGGGATCGGGCGGCTTCAGGACGGGCTTCCGGGACGCGGCGTTCCGGGGGCGGCATGGGGGCTTGGACAGCGAGGGATAGGGTGCCGCCGGTCGCGCTGACGACCGTCCTGTGCTCTAGTCAGGCATGAACGAGAGTTCACCGATCCGGACCGACACGGCCCGCGCCTACCAGCCCGGCGAGGCCCCCGCGCGCGAGGTCCGGACGCGGCGCTTCCGGCCGATCCGCTGGCTCGTGATCCTGGTGCTGCTCGCCGGCGCCGGGGCGATCGGCCACCGCTGGTACGAGGCGCGCACCGACAAGGGCGCGGGGCCCGCGACGGCGCATCGGACCGGCGGACGCGGCGGCCGGCACGGCGGCTCCGACATGCCGCAGGCGGTGGGCATCGCCGGCGTCACGACCGGCGACATGCCGGTGGTGCTGCAGGGCCTCGGCACCGTGACGCCGCTCGCCACCGTGACGGTGAAGTCGCAGATCAGCGGCTACCTCACGCAGGTGCAGTTCCGCGAGGGCCAGATGGTCAAGGCGGGCGACGAACTCGCCCGGATCGATTCCCGGCCGTACGAGGCCCTGCTCGCCCAGTACCAGGGCCAGCTCGCCCGCGACCAGGCGCTCCTGCAGAACTCGAAGCTCGACCTGCAGCGCTACCAGACGCTGAACCGGCAGGACTCGATCTCCAAGCAGAACGTCGACACGCAGGGTGCGCTGGTGAAGCAGAACGAGGGCACGGTCGCGGCCGACCAGGCGCTCGTCGATCAGCAGAAGCTCAACATCGCCTACACGCACATCACGTCGCCGGTGGACGGCCGGGTCGGTCTGCGGCAGGTCGACCAGGGCAACTACATCTCGGCCGCCTCGACGGCGATCGTGGTGGTGACCCAGTTGCACCCGATCTCGGTGGTGTTCACCCTGCCGGAGGACGACGTGGCGCGGGTGATGCGGCAGGTGCGCGCCGGCGCGAAGCTCACCGTGCGGGCCTACGACCGCGGCGACGCCCACGAGATCGCCACCGGCCGCCTCGACACGGTCGACAACCAGATCGACACGACCACCGGCACGGTGAAGCTGCGCGCGCTGTTCGACAACGCCGACGAGGAGCTGTTCCCGAACCAGTTCGTCAACGCCAAGCTGACCGTCGACACGGTGCGGGGCGCGACGCTCGTGCCGAATTCCAGCCTGCTCCAGGGCACGCCCGGCACCTACGTCTACCTGATGGACGGGGACAGCAAGGTCACGGTCCGGCCGATCAAGACCGGCGAGACCGACGGGACCCACACCGTGGTGGTCTCCGGCCTGAATCCGGGCGACCGCGTCGTCACGGACGGCACCGACCGGCTGAAGGACGGCGCGCCGGTCCGGATCACCGAGGGCGCGCAGGCGGCCGCGGGCGACGGCAAGTCCGCCGAGGCCAAGTCCGCCGACGCCAAGTCCGCCGACGCCAAGTCCGCCGACGCCAAGTCCGCCGACGCCAAGTCCGCCGACGCCAAGTCCGCCGACGCCAAGCCCGACGGCAAGGGGGATGTGAAGCCCGGCGCGCCCGCCGGCGCGGCGGATTCCCAAGGGACAGCGGAGGGCGGTCGTCGGCACCGGCGCCGTCAGGCGCAGTGAGGACGGCTCTGGCGCGACGCTCCCCCTCCCCCCTCTGCGGGGTGAGGGATGACGGGAGCGCGTCATGAACCCGTCCCGCCTGTTCATCCTGCGGCCGGTGGCCACGACGCTCTTGATGCTGGCGATCCTGATCGTCGGCGGCGTGTCGTACCTGAACCTGCCGGTCTCGGCGCTGCCGGCGGTCGACTACCCGACGATCCAGGTCCAGACCTTCTATCCCGGCGCCAGCCCCGAGGTGATGACCTCCTCGGTCACCGCGCCGCTGGAGCGGCAGTTCGGCCAGCTCGCCAACCTCAACCAGATGACCTCGCAATCCTCGGCGGGCGCCTCGGTCATCACCCTGCAATTCAGCCTCGACCTGCCGCTGGACATCGCCGAGCAGCAGGTCCAGGCGGCGATCAACGCCGCCGGCAACCTCCTGCCCTCGGACCTGCCGGCGCCGCCGATCTACGCCAAGGTCAACCCGGCCGACGCGCCGGTCCTGACGCTCGCGCTGACCTCCAAGACCCTGCCGCTCACCCAGGTGCGGGATCTGGCGGAATCGCGGTTGGCTCAAAAAATCAGCCAGGTGGCGGGCGTCGGCCTCGTGAGCATCTCGGGCGGCCAGCGCCCGGCCGTGCGGGTGCGGTTCAACGCAAGGGCGCTCGCCGCCTACGGGCTCAACATCGACGACCTGCGCACCACCATCACCAACCTCAACGTCAACACGCCGAAGGGCACGATCGACGGGCCGAAGCAGTCCTACGCGATCAACGCCAACGACCAGATCCGCGACCCGAAGGCCTACGACGCGGCGATCATCGCCTACCGCAACGGCGCCCCGGTGATGCTCTCGGAGGTCGCCGACGTGGTCGAGGGGCCGGAGAACACCAAGCTCGGCGCCTGGGCCGACGCGACGCCGGCGGTGATCCTCAACATCCAGCGCCAGCCCGGCGCCAACGTCATCGCCACCGTCGACAAGATCAAGGCGCTGCTGCCGCAACTCCAGGCGAGCCTGCCGGCCGCCGTCGCGGTGGCGCCGCTCACGGACCGGACCACCACGATCCGCGCCTCCGTGGAGGACGTGCAGTTCGAGCTCGGCCTCGCCATCGCGCTCGTGGTGCTGGTGATCTTCCTGTTCCTGCGCAGCCTGTCGGCGACCCTGATCCCGAGCCTGTCGGTGCCGCTGTCGCTGGTCGGCGCCCTGTCGGTGATGGACCTGTACGGCTTCTCCCTCGACAACCTGTCGCTGATGGCGCTGACCATCGCCACCGGCTTCGTGGTCGACGACGCCATCGTGGTGATCGAGAACATCGCCCGCCACGTGGAGGCCGGCGATTCACCGCTTGAAGCGTCGCTGAAGGGCTCCCGCGAGATCGGCTTCACCATCATCTCGCTCACCGTCTCGCTGATCGCCGTGCTGATCCCGCTCCTGTTCATGGGCGACGTGGTCGGGCGGCTGTTCCACGAATTCGCCATCACGCTGGCGGCCACGATCGTCATCTCGGCGGTTGTGTCGTTGACCCTGGTGCCGATGCTGTGCGCCCGGCTCCTGAAGCACGTTCCCGAGGCGGCCCACCGCCGGGAGGGCGTCCTCTCACGCCTGGGCCGGCGCGCCATCGACGGCACGATCGCGTCCTACGGCCGCTCCCTGCGGGTCGTCCTGAACCACCAGGGCCTGACGCTGCTGGTGGCCCTCGGCACGCTCGGGCTCACGATCTACCTGTTCGCGGTGATCCCGAAGGGCTTCTTCCCCGTGCAGGACACGGGCGTGATCCAGGGCATCACCCAGGCCGACCAGTCGGTCTCCTACGCCGCCATGGCCGAGCGCCAGCAGCGCATGGCCGAGATCGTCCTCAAGGACCCGGACGTGGCGAGCCTGTCGTCGTTCATCGGGGTCGACGGCCAGAACGTCACGCTCAATTCCGGCCGGATGCTGATCAACCTGAAGCCGCGCGAGGAGCGCACCGCGACGGCCAGCGCGATCATCCGGCGGATCTCGGCGGCCACCGCGAACCAGCCCGGCATGCGGCTCTACATGCAGCCGGTCCAGGACCTGACCATCGACACCGCGGTCTCGGCGACCCAGTACCAAGTGATCCTGGAGAGCCCGAACATCGACGATTTCGAGACCTGGGTGCCGCGCTTCACCGAGGCGCTGGCGCAGTCCCCCGTGGTCACCGACGTGGCGAGCGACCACCAGGGCCAGGGGCTCGCCGCCTACGTGACCATCGACCGGCCCACCGCCGGCCGCTACGGCATCACCCCGGCCACCATCGACAACGCCCTCTACGACGCCTTCGGGCAGCGGATCATCTCGACGATCTTCACCCAGTCCAACCAGTACCGGGTGATCCTGGAGGCCGACCCGAAGCTGCACACGACGCTCCGCAGCCTCGACGCGATCTACCTGCCCTCGTCGACGGCGACCAACGGGCAGGTGCCGCTCTCGGCGGTCGCGCGGATCAGCGAGCGGCGGGCGCCGCTGCTGATCTCGCATCTCGGCCAGTTCCCCGCGACCACCGTGTCGTTCAACCTCGCGCCCGGCGCGGCGCTCGGTCAGGCGGTCGAGGCGATCGACAAGGTCAAGGCCGCGATCGGGCTGCCGCCCTCGTTCCGGGTGGTGCCACAGGGCTCGGTCTTCGCCTTCCAGTCGGCGCTCGGCAACGAGCTGTTCCTGGTGCTGGCGGCGATCGTCACGGTCTACATCGTGCTGGGCGTGCTCTACGAGAGCTTCATCCACCCGATCACGATCCTCTCGACCCTGCCGTCGGCGGGGATCGGCGCGCTGCTCGGCCTGATGCTGTTCGGCCTGTCGCTCGACATCATCGCGGTGATCGGCATCGTGCTGCTGATCGGCATCGTGAAGAAGAACGCCATCATGATGATCGACTTCGCGCTCCAGGCGGAGCGCGAGGACGGGATGGAGCCCCGCGAGGCGATCTTCCAGGCCTGCCTCCTGCGCTTCCGGCCGATCCTGATGACGACGCTGGCGGCGCTGTTCGCCGCGGTGCCGCTGATCCTCGGCACCGGCGTCGGCTCGGAATTGCGCCAGCCGCTCGGCATCTGCATCGCGGGCGGCCTGATCGTCAGCCAGGTGCTGACGCTGTTCACGACGCCGGTGATCTACTTGGCCTTCGACCGGCTGGAGCGGCGGATCTCGGGGCGGCGGCCGGATCTCGCGCCCGGCGAGGCGCTGCCGTGAACATCTCCGAGCCGTTCATCCGGCGGCCGGTGGCGACCACGCTGCTCACGATCGGCGTGCTGCTCGCCGGGCTGTTCGCCTTCCTGAAGCTGCCGGTGGCGCCGCTGCCGCAGATCGACTTCCCCGTGATCCTCGTCCAGGCGCAGATGGCCGGGGCCTCGCCCGACACCATGGCGACCACCGTGGCGGCCCCCCTGGAGCGGCGGCTCGGCGCCATCGCGGACGTCAACGAGATGACGTCCACGAACTCCCTCGGCTCGACCCGGATCGTGCTGCTGTTCGGCCTGAACCGCGACATCGACGGCGCGGCCCGCGACGTCCAGGCCGCCATCAACGCGGCGCGCGCCGACCTGCCCGCCTCGCTCCGGCAGAACCCGACCTACCGGAAGTTCAACCCCGCCGACACGCCGATCATCATCCTCGGCATGACCTCGGAGACGCTGACCCGGGGCCAGGTCTACGATTCCGCCGCCACGGTGGTGCAGCAGAAGCTCTCGCAGCTGCCGGGCGTCGGCAACGTCGATATCGGCGGCTCGTCCCTGCCGGCGGTGCGGGTCGAACTCGACCCCACGGCCCTGTTCAACTACGGCATCGGCCTCGAGGGCATCCGGGCGGCGCTCGCCTCCGCCAACGCCAACTCGCCCAAGGGCGAGATCGACGCGGGCGACCGCCGCTACCAGCTCTACGCCAACGACCAGGGCCGCAAGGCCGCCGATTACCGCGACATCATCGTGGCCTACCGCAACGGCGCCGCGGTGAAGCTCACCGATGTCGGTCAGGTGCTCGACGGGGTCGAGGACAAGCGCAACCTCGGCATCGTCAACGGCAAGCCGGGCGTGCTGCTGTTCGTCTACAAGCAGCCCGGCGCCAACGTGGTCGAGACCATCAAGGCCGTGAAGGAGGCGCTGCCGCAGATCACCGCGGCCCTGCCCGGCGGCATCGACATCAAGCTCACCGGCGACCGCAGCGCCACGATCCGCGCCTCGCTCTCGGCCACCGAGGAGACTCTGCTGGTGGCGGTCGGCCTCGTGATCCTCGTGGTGTTCGGCTTCCTGCGCTCCTGGCGGGCGACGCTGATCCCGGCGGTGGCGGTGCCGATCTCGATCATCGGCACCTTCTCGGCGATGTACCTCCTCGGCTACTCGCTCAACATCCTGTCGCTCACCGCGCTGATCATCGGCACCGGCTTCGTGGTCGACGACGCGATCGTGGTGCTGGAGAACGTCCAGCGGCACATCGAGGCGGGCAAGCCCCGGCTCCAGGCGGCGCTGATCGGCGCCCGGGAGGTCGGCTTCACGGTGATCTCGATGAGCCTGTCGCTCATCGCGGTGTTCCTGCCGATCCTGCTGATGGGCGGCCTCGTCGGCCGCATCTTCCAGGAATTCTCGGTGACCCTGTCGCTGTCGATCCTGATCTCCTTGGTGCTCTCGCTCACGACCACGCCGATGATGTGCGCCCGGCTGCTCCGGGCCGAGGGGCACGGCCCCAACGGCGAACCGCCGGCCGGCCGCCGGCCGAACTGGCTGATCCGGATCCTGGAGGGCGGCTTCGCCCGGCTGCTCGGCGCCTACGCGCGGACGCTGGAGGTGGCGCTCGCCCATCCGCGCCTCGTCCTGCTGAGCCTGCTCGCCACGGTCGGGCTCAACGTCTACCTCTACATCATCGTCCCGAAGGGCTTCTTCCCGGAGCAGGATACCGGGCAGATGATGGGCGGCATCCAGGCCGACCAGCGCATCTCGTTCCAGTCGATGGAGCACAAGCTCAAGCAGGCGACCGCGATCGTCGGGGCGGATCCGGCGGTCGAGAGCGTCGTCGGCTTCACGGGCGGCCGCGGCACCAACTCGGCCAACGTGTTCGTCGGCCTGAAGCCGCTCAACGAGCGGGCGCCGATCTCGGCCGTGATGGCGCGGCTGCGGCCGAAGCTCGCGCAGGTCGCGGGCGCGCGCCTCTACGTCTTCCCCCGCCAGGACCTGCAGATGGGCGGCCGCCAGAGCTTCGCCCAGTACCAGTACACCCTCCAGGGCGACACAGCCGAGGAGCTGTTCGCCGCCGCCCCGAAGCTGGTGGCGGCCCTGCAGAAGGACCCGACCTTCGCGGACGTGACCTCCGACCAGCAGGAGGGCGGGCTGGAGAGCCGGGTCGTGATCGACCGGGCGACCGCGTTCCGCTACGGCATCACGCCGAACAAGATCGACAACACCCTCTACGACGCCTTCGGCCAGCGCCAGGTCTCGACGATCTACAACCCGCTGAACCAGTACCACGTCGTGATGGAGATCGCGCCGCGCTACCTGGAGACGCCGGAGACGCTCAAGCAGATCTACGTCTCGACCTCGGGCGGCAACGCGCCGGGCTCGGCCACCACCAACGCGGTCGCCGGCACGGTGGCGGCGGGCGGGACCGTCAACACCAACGCGGCGACCGGCACCAGCAGCCCGGGCAGCGGGTCGTCGGCGAGCGCCGCGGGCGGCGTCGCGACCGGCTCCGGCGCGGTCGGCAGCGCGGGCGCCGGTGCGGCGGCGGCCGCCGCCTCCGCCAGCACGGCCGACACCGCCTCGAACGCCGCCGCCATCGCGTCCGACTCGGCCCGGAACGCCTCCGCCAACGCCATCGCGGCGAGCAAGGGCGGCGCCTCGTCGAGCGCGCCGGTCTCGGCCGCCAAGGAGACGATGGTGCCGCTCTCGGCCTTCGCGCGGATCGAGCCCGGCAGCGCCCCCGTGCAGGTGAGCCACCAGGGCCTGTTCGTGGCGACCACGATCTCGTTCAACCTCGCCCCGGGCAAGAGCCTGTCGGACGCCACCGACGCCATCGACCGGGCCATGGCGTCCCTGCAGCTGCCCGCCACGATCCACGGCGAGTATGCCGGCGCGGCCAAGAACTACGTCGCCTCCGCGTCGCGCCAGCCGCTGCTGATCCTGGCGGCGATCCTGGCGGTCTACGCGGTGCTGGGGATCCTGTACGAGAGCTTCGTGCACCCGCTGACGATCCTCTCGACCCTGCCCTCGGCCGGCGTCGGCGCCGTGCTGGCCCTGCTGGTGACCGGCACCGACTTCACCATCATCGCGCTGATCGCCGTGTTCCTGCTGATCGGCATCGTGAAGAAGAACGCGATCATGATGATCGACGTGGCGATCGACGCCGAGCGGACCCGGGCCGCGAATCCCGTGGACGCGATCCGCGAGGCCTGTCTCCTGCGCTTCCGGCCGATCATGATGACGACGCTGGCCGCCATGCTCGGCGCCGTGCCGCTGATCCTGGCCAACGGCGAGGGCGCGGAGCTGCGCCGCCCGCTGGGCATCGCCATCGTCGGCGGACTGATTGTGAGCCAGATCCTGACCCTCTACACCACCCCCGTCGTCTACCTCACCCTCGATCGCCTCCGGCACAGGGTGCTCAACCGGCGCCGGCGCGCTGGGCGGGGCGGAGAAGCGGCGCTGCCGGCCGGAGAGTGATGGTTAAGGTTTCACGTGAAACAGCGGCGGCTCCGGTCGGGTGTGAAGGTCTGTCCGACCCGCGGCCTCGTCCCGAGGCGCCCAGGGCAGAGGGCCTCGGAGGAGGATTCCAGGGATCGCGCGGCTGGCTGGAGCCGTCCCTCGCGGCCTCCGCCGCGCGCCGGCACCTCGGGATGAGGGCGCGGGCGGGCCTCCGGCCTGCGTGCGTCCGACCGTCGCGCCACGAACCCGCGGCGGCCGATCGTCGGCGTCGCACCCTGGCATCCCTGCTCCTCGCCGCCCCGCTCCTCGCCGGCTGCGTGGTCGGCCCCGACTACACCCGGCCCTCGGTGGAGACGCCGCTGGCCTACAAGCAGGGCGGTGTCCGGGAGGACAGCCCGGCCTACGTCGCGGCGCGGAAGAAGGGCTGGCGCGAGGCCCGGCCGAGCGACGCGGTCGAGCGCGGCGACTGGTGGCGGGTGTTCAAGGACCCGACCCTCGACCGCTTGATCCGCCTCGTCGACGTCGACAACCAGTCCCTCCGGCAGGCGGTGGCGAATTACCGGCAGGCCCGGGCGCTCGTCGCCTCGGCGCAGGCCGCCCTGTACCCGACGGTGATCGGCGCGCCGAGCATCACCCGGACCGGCAGCGGCACCACCACGCGCACCAACGTGGCGCTGCTGGGCCAGGCGAGCTGGGAGCTCGACCTGTTCGGCGGCACCCGCCGCACCATCGAGAGCGAGGCGGCCCTGGCGCAGTCCGACGCCGCCACGATCGCGCTGACCCGGCTGAGCATCCAGGCGGAGATCGCGGCCGATTACCTGACCGTGCGCTACGCCGACTCCCTCCAGAAGGTGCTCGACGAGAACGTCGAGAACTTCAAGAAGACCCTGGCGATCACCGAGAACCAGTACGCCGCCGGCGTGGCCGCGCGCTCCGACGTGATCACCGCCCAGACCCAGGTCCAGACCATCGAGGCCCAGGCCATCGCGGTGCGGCTGACCCGGGTTCAGTACGTCAACGCCATCGCCACGCTGATCGGGCGCCCGCCCTCGGAGGTGTCGATCCCGGTGGCCGGCATCCCGCGCAGCCCGCCGGGCGTGCCGGTGGGCATCCCCGGCGACCTGCTGGAGCGGCGGCCGGACGTGGCCCAGGCCGAGCGCCTCGTGCAGGCGCAGAGCGAGCGCATCGGCGTGGCGGTGGCGGCCTTCTACCCGACCGTGACGATCTCGGCCCAAGGCGGCATCTCGGGGGCGACCCGCAACGGTCTGCTCTCGGCGGCCAACCAAGTCTGGTCGGTGGCGGCCTCCGGCAGCGAGGTGCTGTTCGACGGCGGCGCCCGCACGGCGGCCCTGCGCTCCGCCGAGGCCGGCTACGATTCGGCGGTGGCCAATTACCGTCAGGTGGTGCTCGCCGCCTTCGCGGAGGTCGAGAACCAGATGGCGGCCGTGCGCATCCTCGGCCAGCAGCAGCGGGCCCAGGACACCGCGGTGGACCTGTCGCGCAAGGCGGTGGAGATCACCCTCAACGAGTACCGGGCCGGTACCCAGAACTTCACCACGGTGGTGACCGCCCAGAACCTGCTCGTGAACAACGAGGTCAACGCCCTCCAGGTGCGGCTGAGCCGCTTCACCGCGGCGGTCACGCTGATCCGGGCGCTCGGCGGCGGCTGGGACGTGCGCGCCCTGCCGAGCGATTCCGAGCTGAAGGGTCCGAGCCTGCCGATCGACCGGAGCGGCCAGGCGGTCCGCCCCGACGAGTAGCGGCCTCCGAGCCGAGCACCCGAGCGGCGCGCACCGTCCGGCCCGCGCCCGCATCCCGAGGCGCGGACGGGGTGCGGACGGGGTGCGGGCCTCCGCCGGGGGGCGGGGCCGTCAGGCCACCACCGCGTGCCCCCCGCAGGGCTGGACCTCGACGGTGACGTGGCTCAGGCCCTTCATCCCGGCGAGCCGCGCCTTGTAGTGCGCCGGCGGCCGGGGATCGTCGCTGACGAGGGCGATGACGGCGGCCCGGTGGCCCGGCCCGACCTGCCAGAGATGCAGGTCGCTGACCCGGTCGCCGCCGATCTCCAGGCGCTCCCGGATCTCCCGGGTGGCGGCGGGCGAGGGCCGCGCGTCGAGGAGCACGAGGCCGGACGTCCGCAGCAGGCTCCACGACCACGCCAGGATCACCGCGGTTCCGAGGAGGCCCATGGCCGGGTCGAGCCAGGCGAGGCCGAGATAGCGCCCGCCGAGCAGCGCCACGATGGCCAGGACCGAGGTCAGCGTGTCGGCGAGGACGTGGACGTAGGCGGCCCGGAAGTTCGTGTCATGGCCGCCGTGGCCGCCGTGGCCGCCGTGGCCCCCATGCGCGTGGCCGCCGTGATGGTGACCGTGGCCCGCGTGATCGTCGGGGTCGTCGTGCAGCAGCCAGACGCTCGCGAGGTTCACGGCGAGCCCCACGACGGCGATCGGGATCGCCTGACCGAAGCCGATCGCCACCGGGTGCAGCAGCCGGTCGAGGCTCTCGGCGCCGATCAGCAGGGCGATCAGGCCGAGCAGCAGCGCGCTGGCGAAGGCCGCGAGGTCGCCGAACTTGCCGGTGCCGAAGCTGAAGCGGGGATCGTCCGCGTGGCGCCGGGCGAAATGGTAGGCGAGCGCCGCGATGCCCAGCGCCGCCGCGTGGGTCGACATGTGCCAGCCGTCGGCGACCAGGGCCATCGAGCCGAGCCACGTGCCGCCGACGATCTCCACCACCATCGTGGCGGCCGTGAGCGCGACCACCGCCCAGGTCCGGCGGGCATGGCGATCGTGCCGGTCGCCCAGGAAGACGTGGCTGTGGGCCCAGGGCTCGAGGGAGTGGGTATGCATGCGGGGTTCCTTGATCCTAGACTCGGCGCAGCATAGCCCAGCGGGCACCGGAACGGGCCTCGCCGCGGCGGGTTGTCAGGCCGGTTTGCCGCGCCGCAGCCACACGGGAGTCAGGGATGGCCGAGCCGACGACAGCCCTCAAGGACACGGCCGCCTGCGGCACGCAGCCGGCGCCGCCCTGCACGCTGGTGATCTTCGGGGCCGGCGGCGACCTGACCAAGCGCCTGCTGATGCCCTCGCTCTACAACCTCGCCGGCGCCGGCCTGCTGTCCGAGGGCTTCTCGATCCTCGGCATCGATCACAATGACGGGACCGACGAGTCGCTCCGCGAGAATCTCACCCAGACCCTGGAGGCGTTCAGCAAGGACCCGACCTCGGAGTTCCACGCCGACCACATCGACCCGAAGAGCTGGGGCTTCATCCGGGACCGGCTCCACTACCTCAAGGGCGATTTCGAGAAGCCCGAGACCTACGCGGCCGTGAAGCAGCGGGTCACCGGCAGCGCGGTGTTCTACTGCGCGGTGGCGGCGCGCTTCTTCGGGACGATCGTGGACGGGCTCGGCCAGGCCGGCCTGCTCAAGCAGGAGGGCGACAGCTTCCGCCGCGTCGTCATCGAGAAGCCGTTCGGCTCCGATCTCGCCTCGGCGCGGGAGCTGAACGCCCGCATCCTCCGCCAGGGCGACGAGAGCCAGTTCTACCGGATCGACCACTTCCTGGGTAAGGAGACGGTGCAGTCGATCATGGCGTTCCGCTTCGCCAACGGCCTGCTGGAGCCGGTCTGGCGGCGGGAATACATCGACAGCATCCAGATCACGGCGGCCGAGACCGTGGGCGTCGAGGAGCGGGGCGGCTTCTACGAGCCGACCGGGGCGCTGCGCGACATGGTGCCGAACCACATGTTCCAGCTGCTCTGCATGGTCGCCATGGAGCCGCCGAACTCCTTCGACGCGGAGGCCGTCCGCACCGAGAAGGCCAAGCTCGCCGAGGCCGTCAAGCCGATCCCGGCCGAGGACGCGGTCCGCGGCCAGTACACGGCCGGGACCTCGGAGGGGCGCGACGTGCCCGCCTACCGGGACGAGCCGCACGTGGCGAAGGACTCGGTCACCGAGACCTACATCGCCCTGAAGCTCAACATCGAGAACTGGCGCTGGGCCGGCGTGCCGTTCTACGTCCGCACCGGCAAGCGCATGACCGGGCGGCGCACCGAGATCGCGGTGCTGTTCAAGCCCGCGCCGTTCAAGATGTTCGAGGACACCCCCACGGCCGACCTCGCGCCCACCGTGATGCGGATCCAGATCGATCCCGATCACGGGGTCAGCACCGAGTTCAACGTCAAGGTGCCGGGGCCGCAGATGAAGATCGGCCGGGTGCGCTCCGGCTTCCGCTACAAGGACTTCTTCGCCGACCGGCCGAATGTCGGCTACGAGACGCTGCTCTACGATTGCATGACCGGCGACGCGACGCTGTTCCAGCGCGCCGACAACATCGAGGCCGGCTGGGCGGCGGTCGATCCCCTGCTCGAGGGCTGGCCGCAGGCGGAGGTGAATTTCTACCCCGCGGGCAGCGCCGGCCCGGCGGAGGCCGACGCGCTGCTGGCCCGCGACGGCCGCCACTGGCTGGGACTGGACGGCGAGACCGACTGAGCGGCCTGACGATCCGCTCGCACGCGTGGGTCGTCGGTTCCGCGCCGCCCCTTCCCGGAGCCCCTTCCCGGAGCGGTGCGGCCGCCTGCGGTTCCCCGCGGCCCAGCCGTCATCGCGCGTGCAGCGAAGCGATCCAGGGCAGCGCCACGGCGACGAGCGGCGCGCGACCCCGGGTCACCGCGCGGCACCCGTGACGACGCGGTCGGGCTCTGCCAGACCGGTCGTGGCAGACGGATCGACCCGGTTGGTCAGCGGATCGCCGGCTCGTCCGCGTCTCAGCCCGCCCGCCCGTAATCCCGCGCGTCCCGCGCCTGCCGGTGGAAGGTGAGCCGGCGGTCGAATTCCCGCGGGTCCTTCGGCTTCACCAGGGCGCCCGGGGGCACGTTCAGCCAGTCGACCAGCCGGGTGAGCATGAAGCGGAGCGCGGCGCCCCGGCACAGGATCGGCAGGGAATCGACCTCGGCGCTCTCCAGGGGCCGCACGGCCTCGTAGCCGGCGATCAGCGCGGCGGCCATGTCCCGGTGGAAGGTGCCGTCAGGGTCGAAGCACCAGGCGTTCAGGCAGACCGCGAGGTCGTACGCGAAGGCGTCCGTGCAGGCGAAGTAGAAGTCGATCAGGCCCGACAGGGCGTCGCCGATGAAGAAGACGTTGTCGGTGAACAGGTCCGCGTGGATGACGCCGCCCGGCAGATCCCGGGGCCAGTGCGCCTCCAGGACGGCGAGGTCCGACCGGGTGCGCGCCGCGAGGCCGGGCTCGACCGAATCGGCCTGGGCCTCGGCCTGGGCGAAGAGCGGGCGCCACGCGGACACCGAGAGGTTGTTGTCCCGCACCATCGGGAAGTCCCGGCCGGCGGCGTGCAGCTCCGCGAGCGCCCGGCCGAGTTCCCGGCAATGCTCGACGCCCGGTGCCTTGACCGAGACGCCCTCCAGGAAGCTCACGATGGCGGCGGGCCGGCCGCAGAGCCGGCCGAGGGCCTGGCCGGCCCGGTCGCGCACCGGCTGCGGGCAGGCGAGGCCGCGGGCCGAGAGGTGCTCCATCAGCCCGATGAAGAACGGCAGGTCCTGTTCCCGGACGCGCTTCTCGTAGAGCGTCAGGATGTAGGCGCCCTCGGTGGTGTGCAGGAAGAAGTTCGAGTTCTCGACCCCTTCGGCGATGCCCTTGAAGGAGAGCAGGCCGCCGATCGCGTAGGCGGACAGGAACTCGGCGAGCGCCGCGTCGGATACCTCGGTGTAGACGGCCACGTGTCTGCGCTCTGATGTCGGAAGTTCGATACGGCAAGGGGCGCCGAAGCGCCCCCGCATAAAGCCTGCCGCGCCCCGAGCCTGAAGGGTCGGGCCGGCGCCGTCGGACCGGACCGCCTACTCGGCGGCCTCGCTGCGCAGTTCCCGCGGCAGCGGGAAGACCATGTCCTCGATCACCGTCGAGACCGTGTCGACGATCACGTCGTAGCGGGCCGCGAAGGCGTCGATGATCTCCTCGACCAGGACCTCGGGGGCCGAGGCGCCGGCCGTGAGGCCGAGCTTGCGGATCCCCTCGAAGGCCGGCCAGTCGATCTCCTCGGCGCGGAGCACGAGGCGGGTGATCGGGCAGCCGACGCGCTCGGCGACCTCGCGCAGGCGCTGCGAGTTCGACGAGTTCGAGGAGCCCACCACGATCAGGGCGTCGACCAGCGGCGCCACCTGCTTCACCGCCTCCTGGCGGTTGGTGGTGGCGTAGCAGATGTCGTCCTTGTGCGGCCCGGTGATGTTCGGGAACTTCTTCTTCAGGGCGTCGACGATGTGGCGGGTGTCGTCCACCGACAGGGTCGTCTGGGTGACCCAGGCGAGGTTGTCGGGATTGTCGGGCGTCAGGGCGGCGATCTGCTCGAGATCCTCCACGAGGGTGATCGAGCCCTTGGGCAATTGGCCCATCGTGCCCACCACCTCGGGATGGCCGGAATGGCCGACCAGCAGCACGTGGCGGCCGCGCTTGTGGTGAATCTCGGCCTCGCGGTGGACCTTGGTCACCAGCGGGCAGGTCGCGTCGATCGTGGTCAGCCCGCGCGAATCAGCGTTGGCCGGCACGGTCTTGGCCACGCCGTGGGCGGAGAAGATCACCGGGGCGCCGCCGTCCGGCACCTCGTCGAGCTCGCGGACGAACACGGCGCCCTTCCGCTTCAGGCTCTCCACGACGTACTTGTTGTGCACGATCTCGTGGCGGACGTAGACGGGCGGCCCGTAGATGGCGAGCGCCCGCTCCACGACGTCGATGGCCCGCACCACGCCGGCGCAGAAGCCGCGCGGGGCGCAGAGCAGGATCTCCAGCGGCGGCTTGCCGGCGGTGCCCGGGACGGGCTCGGGGGTCGCGATATCGGCGGTCATGCGGGGGATGTGGCGAGGGCGGGGCTGTCCTGTCAACAGGACTGGCCCAGGAACCGGGCGGGAAGAGGGAAGCGGGGCCGCTCCGTGGCCCGTCTGTAGCACGATTGCCGCGGGAATGGGACCCGCGCCGCCCCTTCAGAGGCGGCGGATCCCCGTCACGGCGCCGAAGCTGTGCGCCGCGATGCGGGCGACCGCTTCGGCGAGCGGCTCCGCGGCGACCGCCATGTGGTGGCCGTTGGCGTGGATCAGCGTCTCGGGATCGGCCATCAGCCCGACATGGCCGCGCCAGAACACGAGGTCGCCCCGGCGCAGGCCCGCGCGGTCCGGGCGCGCGGGGTCGAAGGGCAGCGCCTGACCGAGGGCTTGCTCCTGCATGTCGGCGTCGCGCGGGCAGGGCAGCCCCGCCGCGTCGAGGCAGAGCTGGACGAGGCCGGAGCAGTCGAGCCCGAGGCTGGTGCGGCCGCCCCAGAGGTAGGGCGTCCCGGCGAGCCGCGCGGCCGTCGCCGCGTAGTCCGGCGCGCGGGCGTCGACGGGCGCGCAGTGGCGGGCGAACACGTAGCCGCCCGGCGTCTCCAGGTAGGCGCCGGTCTCCCCCGTCGCGGCGAGGCGGGCGCCGAGACTGAGATGGCCCAGGACCGCGCGTTTCAGGTCCGGCTCGGAATACAGGAAAGTGCGCAGGGCCGTGACGCGGTGCGTCGGCTCCGGATCGACCGGACCGAGGCTGTCGGCCGGCAGGTAGCCGACGTAGCCGTCGCGGACGAGCTGCACGAAGGCGAAGCCGTCCGCCGCGTCGTAGAGATCGACCGCGTCGCCGAGCAGCGCCTCGGTGTCGAGCCCGGCATCGGCGGCGGGCGCGCGGCGCAGCGGCGCCGACGGGGCGGTCACCCGCCGCGGCGTGCCGGCGACGTAGCGCGCCGCCGCGACGCGGTCCCGCAGGCGGAGATCGGCGACGTGCGGCCGGGCCGGGGTCAGCCGGGGATCGAGGCTCTCGGTCATGCGCGCACCCTACCATGCCGGCCTGAAGCGCGGGTAAGCGCGGGTAAGCGCGGGGCCGCCGACCTACGCCATCGGTGCGTCACCTCTGCGCCACTGTGACGCATAGGGGCGCCCGTCGCGACCGGGGCGGCCGGCATCTGCCCGCGGGATCGCCGGACGGCCCCGCCGATCGGGCACCGGGGGCCCGGGGCTGCACAACGCGGCGGCAGCCGGGCTCGAACCGGCATCACATCCGCGTCACCCGGACGCGAGACATGTGCGGGAGGCGCCCATCACACGTTTTTGATGCACTGCACAACCTGCCCGGAAGGCGCTATGTCTGGCGCATGAAGACCGCGAGTCGCCCCGTGAAGAAGACGCAGAAGAGCTTCGCCGACCTGCCGCCGATCCGCGTCCGCCGCGAGCCGCCGACCGTGAGCGAGGCGGTCGCCGCCGCGCAGGACCTCGCGGACGACGTCGAGCAGCAGGTCGAGATCGCCGCCGGCCTGATGGGCCTTCCGGCCGACGAGGTCCGCCCCCACGTCCTGGCGGCCAAGAAGGTCAAGCCGGAGCGCGCGCCCGAGCGGATCCTGACCCATGCGAGCCCGAGCCGGGCCCCACGCACCGTGGTGGTGGAGCGCCGGACGCGCCCGACCGTGGTGATCGAGCGCCGCAGCCGGCCCCTCGACCCGCGCCGCTGACGGCCCGGGCCCGCCGCCGGAGGGCGCGCTGTCCGGATCACACGGCCGGATCGCCCGCGCTCAGTCGGCGGTCTGCACCGACCACGTGGCGTGGCGGATGCCGGGCATCCGGGCCAGCTCGTTGGTCACGGCGTCGAGTTCCTCCGCCTTGACCGCGCTGGCCGTGAGCGTCGCCACCACGTCGACCGCGCTCTCGCCGCGCTCCTCGATCTCGACGCTGCCGACCGGGTAGTTCGCCGCCTCCAGGCGCTCGACCAGCATGTCCTGGGCCGGCCCGGCCTCGCCGGGCGCCGTGGTGACCTGGACCTCGTAGGTCGCCTCGGTGGCGGATTCGCGGATCGGCGCGCGGTTGATGGCGTTCACCAGCGGCCGGAGCGCCGTGTTGCAGGCGAGCACCGTCACCATCACGAACACCGCCTCCAGGGGCAGGTCCGCGCCGCAGAAGGCCCCGACCGCGGCCGAGCACCACAGGGTCGCGGCCGTGTTGAGGCCGCGGACGTTCATCCCCTCCTTCATGATCACGCCGGCGCCGAGGAAGCCGATGCCGGAGATCACGTAGGCCACCGTGCGGACGCCCCCGTCCGGACCGGTCAGGCGCATGCCGAGATCCACGAAGGCGCTGGCCCCGACCGCGACCAGCACGGCCGTGCGCAGGCCCGCGGTGCGCTGCCGGTACTGCCGCTCGGCCCCGATGATCGTGCCCAGCACGAAGGCCACGAGCAGGCCGATGGCGGATTTCAGTTCTTCGGGGAGGGCGGCGTAGCTGGTCATCCACCGTCTCATGAAAGCGGGGAGGTGACGGAACCGTGACACCGTGGCCGCGTCCCGACCGGAAAGCGTGCCCGAAGCGGGATTGACGGCCGCACCGGGCAGCGGGCACACCGGCAAGAGCCTGAGGATCCCTTAAGAATTCGGGACCCGGCCGAGGAGACGTGCAGGATGCAGCACACGGCCCAGGACAAGGCCCGACGGGCGGATTCGGTCCGCACCGGATCGTTCTCCGCATGAGCGGCGCCACCAGCGGCGCCCTCGCCGAACGCCGGCCCGACACCGCGCCGAGCAGCACGCCCGGCAGCACGACGCCCGGCAGCGCGCCCGACGCCGCCCTGCACGGCCGCGTCATGGCGCTGCGCGAGGGGCTGGAGCGCGGCCTGATCGGCAGCGCCGGCCTCGTGGAGCGCCTGCTGATCGGGCTCCTGACCGGCGGCCACCTGCTGATCGAGGGCGCGCCGGGCCTCGCCAAGACCCGCGCGGTCAAGCGCCTCGCCGACGGCCTCGACGGCTCCTTCGCGCGCATCCAGTGCACCCCGGACCTGATGCCGGCCGACCTCACCGGCACCACCGTCTGGCGCCAGGCGAACGGCCAGCACAGCGGCACCTTCGAGTTCCTGCCCGGACCGCTGTTCCACGCCCTCGTGCTGGTGGACGAGGTCAACCGCGCGCCCCCGAAGGTGCAGTCGGCGCTGCTCGAGTCCATGGCCGAGGGGCAGGTGACGGTCTCGGGGACGACCCACCGGCTCTCCGACCCGTTCATGGTCGTGGCCACCCAGAACCCGATCGAGCATGCCGGCACCTTCCCGCTGCCGGAGGCGCAGCTCGACCGCTTCCTCCTCCACGTCGTGGTCGACATGCCCGACGAGGCCACCGAGCGGGCGATCCTCGACCTGGTCGAGGGCGAGATCACCCACCACGTCGACGCGATGACCGTGCGGCTGTCGCTGGCGGACGTGCGGGCCGCCCGGGAAGCGGCGCTCGCCACCTACGTGTCGCCGGCCCTCAAGGACTACCTCGTCCGGCTGGTGGCGGCGACCCGCACCGACGCGGCCGCCCCGGACCTGCGCGCCCTGATCGAGCACCCGGCCTCGCCGCGCGGCACCCTGGCGCTGATGATGGCCGGCAAGGCCCGGGCCTGGCTGCGGGGCCGCGACCACGTCACGCCCGAGGACGTCGCGGAGCTGGCCCGCGACGCCCTCTCCCACCGGATCGGCCTGACCTGGCGGGCGGCCGCCGAGGGCCGGACGGCGCGCGGTGTGGTCGGCGAGCTGGTGCAGCGGGTGCGGGCGCTCTGACGGTGTTCGGGTTCGGGCAGGCGCGCCGCAGATCCCCTCCCCCCGCCGCGGGGGCGGCTGGCCCGACCGCCGGGGGGCCCTTCCCTGCCCGGGAGGCGGGGCGAGACCGCGCCGAGCACGGCATCCATCTCTCGGGCGAGGCCCTGATGGGCCTGCGCCACCTCGCCCGCCGGGGCTCGGCCCCCGCCACCCGGACGCTGGCGGGCCTGCCGGGCGGCATCGTCACCCGGCGCCGAGGGCGCGGTTCCGAGCCGGAGGATGTCCGCCTCTGGTCCGAGGGCGACGACCGCCGCTTCATCGACCGCAACGCCACGGCCCGCACCGGGCAGCTGCACGTCCGCACCCACCACGACGAGCGCGACCGCGCGGTGGTGCTGCTCGCCGATTTCCGGCCCGGGATGCTGTTCGGCACCCGCCGGGCCCTGCGCTCGGTGGCGGCCGCCGAGGCCCTGGCGCTGCTCGGCTGGCGGGTCGCCGCCGACGGCGGCCGGGTCGGCCTCGCGGTCGCCTCCGCCGGGGCGCCGACCGTGCTGCGCCCGGCGGGCGGCGAGCGCGCCATGATCGCCGTCACCGGCGCCCTCGCCCAGGCGCACGCCGACGCCCTGGCGGCCGAGACCGGTGCGCCGACCCGCGCGGAGCCGCTGGAGGCGACGCTCGCCCTCGCCCGCAGCCTGCTGCCGGCCGGCGGCCACCTCGTCATCGCCAGTGCCCTGGACGATCCCGGCCCGGGCTTCGACGAGCTCCTGACCCTGCTCGCCGAGCGGATCGCCATCCGGCTGATCCTGGTGAGCGACGCCTTCGAGCGCGCCCGGCCGCCGGGCTACTACCCCTTCGCCCTGGCGGATGGCCGCCGCGGGACCGCGCTGCCGACCGTTTCGCCGACCGCGGCTGGAGCTGCGGGGGAATCCGCCGAGGCCCGGCTCGCCGACTACGCCCGCCGGGGCATCGCGGGCGTGCGCCTCGACGTCGAGACCGGCCCGGAGGCCTACGCGCCGCTCATGGAGCGCCTCGATGCGGTGCTGTGAGGCCGAAGCCGGCGACCCGATCCGCGGCGCGACCCGATGAACCCCGTCGCGCCCGCCGAGATCCCCCTGACCCTCGACCAGCTCCGGGGCCTGCACCTGCCCGGCGGCGCCGCGGGCGCCGTGCAGGGCGAGGTCGTGGCGGCGGCCGCCCTGGGCTTCCTCGCAGCCCTGCTGGTGGGGCTCGTGCGCTACGGGCGCGGCCGGGCGCGGGCCACGCTGCGCCGGGCGGCGCTCGCCGAGCTCGCCCGGAGCCGCGGCCTCGACCCGGAGGCGCGCCTCGTCGCCCAGGCCCGGCTGCTGCGCAGACTCGACCGATCCCTCGACCGGTCCCTCGACCGGCCCGGCGAGACTCGGGCAGGGACCCGGGCGGCGGGCGCGGCCTGGGCGGCCCGGCTGGACGGGCTGTTCCGGACCGACTTCTTCACCCGGGGCGCCGGCCGGGTGCTCGCCGACGGGCTGTACCGGCGGCAGGATCCCGACCTCGACGCCCTCGACGCCGAGCTCGCCCGCCTGATCGGGCGGCTGCGGGCATGAGCGGATCCCTGCCCGCGTGGCTCAGCGCGCTCCTGTCGGCCTTCGACCTCGCCGCGCCCTGGGCGCTGCTGGCGCTGCCCCTGCCGCTGCTGGCCGCGCGCCTGATCCCCGCGGAGCCGGAGGGCGGCAGCGGCGCCCTGCGCGTCCCCGCGACCCTGGTGGCCGGCGCGCGCGCCGGCGCCGACCGCGCGGCCCGGGGGCGGCGGCGGGCCCTGCTCACCTGGACGCTCTGGATCGCCCTGGTGGCGGCCCTGTCGGGCCCGCGCCTCGTGATGCCGGCGGCCGCCCTCCCGGCCTCGGGCCGCGAGATCATGATCGCCATGGACCTGTCGGGCTCGATGGAGCGGCGCGACTTCGCCCTCGACGGCGAGACCGTGAACCGGCTCACCGCGGTCAAGCGCGTCGGCACCGACTTCATCCGGCGCCGGGCCGGGGACCGGATCGGCCTCGTGATCTTCGCCGACCAGGCCTACGTGGCGGCGGCGCCGAGCTTCGACACCGCGGCGGTCGCCCGGGCGCTGGACGAGGCCACGATCGGCATCAGCGGCCGCTCCACCGGCATCGGCGACGGCCTCGGGCTCGCCCTGCGCCGGCTGGACCCGCGGGACGCGGCGGGCGAGACCGCCGGAGCCAGGCCGGGCGAGACGGCCGCGAAGGCCGCGAAGGCCGTGATCCTGCTGTCGGACGGCGCCAACAATGCCGGCCAGACCGCCCCCAAGGACGTGGCCGAGCTCGCCAAGGAACTCGGCATCAAGGTCTACACGATCGCCCTGGGGCCCCGCGACATGGCCGACGCCGACGGCGAGCAGGACGTGGTCGACACCGAGACCCTGCGCGACATGGCGCGGGCGAGCGGCGGCGAGGCATTCCGGGTACGCACCACCGAGGATCTGGTCCGGGTCGCCGACGCCATCGACCGGCTGGAGGGGGGCCGCGCCCTCGCCCCGCCCCTGCCGCTCCGCCGGGACCTCTGGCCCTGGCCGGCCGCCCTGGCATTCCTCAGCGCCGCGCTCCTGCTGGCCAGCCGGAGGGGAGCGTGATGGTTCGGCACCCCGCGCCCCCGACCCTCCCCCTCCCCCTCCCCCTCGTCCCGCGGTGCCGGGGCGCGGCGCGGGCCTCGGGGGCGGGTATTCGGGTCGGAGGACACGCCCGATGAGCGCCCTCGACGCCGTCGCCCTCCTGCGCCCCTGGTGGTTCCTGGCGATCCCGGTCGTGGTCCTGCTGGCCTTTCGCGCCGCGTGGCGCTCGGCGCCGCTCGGCGACTGGGCCCGGGCGGTCGACCCGGCCCTGATGGCCCATCTCGCCCGGGCCGGCGCGGTCCTGGGCGGCCGGCGGCAGGCCAATCTCGCCGCCGCGCTGGCGGCCGGGCTGATCGCCCTGGCGCTGACCGGCCCCGCGGTGGAGCGGGCGGACGGGCGGACCTACCGCAACCTCGACGAGACCGTGCTCGTCGTCGACCTGTCGCGGTCGGTCACCGAGGGCGGCAACCTCCAGGGTGTCCGGCAGGCCGCCGCCGCCGTGGCGGAAGCCGCCGGTACCCGGGCGGTCGCCCTCGTGGTCTACGCGGGCGACGCCTACCTCGCCGCCTCGCCCACCACCGACCGCGACAGCCTCGGCACCACCCTGTTCGCCCTCGACGCCGACACGGTGCCGGACCGCGGCTCCCACCCCGAGCGCGGGCTGGCGCTGGCCCGCCGCACCCTCGCGGAGGCCAACGTGGTGGCGGCCGACGTGGTGCTGATCAGCGACGGCGACGGCATCGGCGAGGCCGCCACCCGCGAGGCCCGCGCCATCGCCGAGCACGGCTGGCGGCTCCAGGCCCTCTACGTCCCCGCCGACAAGCCGCTGCCGCCCGGCGCGCCGAGGCCCGACCGGACCGCCCTCGACGCCCTCGCCCGGGCCGGCGGCGGCACGGCCGCCGACATCGCCGCCCCGGGCCCGGTGCTCGACGCGGTCGGGGCCGGGCTCGCCCAGCACCTCGCGGCGGGCGGCTACGGCGTCCTGGCCTACGCGGATCTCGGGCGCTGGCTGCTGCTGCTGGCGGCGCTGCCGGCGCTGCTGCTGTTCCGCAGGAGCGCGTGATGCGGAGCGCCCGATGCGGCTGACCCTCCCCGAGACCGGCCTCGCCGCACCGCTCCGGGCCGGCCTGCCGCCGCGCTGGCGGCGGCGCGCCCGCGTCGCCGGCCTCGCGCTCGCCGGGATCGGCCTCCTCGCGCTGCTCGCGGTCTCGCAGCCCCGCACCGGCTTCGGGCGGCTGCTGATGGGCCTCGGCCTGCCGGGCCTCGCCGCCGACGTGTTCGTCGATCCGGCCTGGCGCGCCGCCGCGCTCTACGAGGCGGGCCGCTACGCGGACGCGGTCGCGCTGTTCCGCGCCGGCGGGCGGCGGGCGAGCTACAATCTCGGCAACGCGCTGGCCAGGGCCGGCGACCTCGACGGGGCGCTCGCGGCCTACGACGAGGCCCTGCGCTTCAACCCCCGCGACGCCGACGCCCAGGCCAACCGCTCGCTGATCGCCCGGATGCGGGCCGAGGTGATCGACCGCGGGCCCGGCGGCGGCATCGCCAACGGCACCGCCCAGTACGGCGCCCGCTACAACAACACCGCCAACCAGGACCAGAACAACGACATCAACGCCGCCTCCAGCGGCGAGGGCCTCGCCGGCAACAAGGAATCGAACGCCAGCGCGTCGCTGCCCGGCAACAGCAAGGTCGCCCGCCGCGGCAAGGCCGAGCAGCAGTCGATCGACGCCGGCAAGGGGCAGGCCCGGGGCTCGGCCGGCGACGCGGCCGGCCGCGGCCGGACCGGCGGCGGCTCCGCCATGGTGGCCGAGGCGCCGGAGCGGGAGGTCCGCCGGGTGACCAAGAGCTTCGAGGCCCACGAGATCCGCCCGGACCGGCTCTGGCTCCAGACCCTGCCGGACGATCCCGGCCGCTATCTCAAGCTGCGCCTGCGCGCCGAGCAGACCCGCCGGGTCGAGGCCGGCACCGCGATGCCCGCCGGGAGCAACCCGTGGTGACTTCTTTCGGGCTGGCCGAGATGCGCGCCCCGGCTCTCGCCCTCATCCTCCTCGCCCCCCTCCCCGCCCGGGCCGAGATCGAGCCGGGCGACCTCACGCTGGCGGTGACCGCGGAGCTCAACGGCAACAGCGCCCCCTTCCCCCGCGAGATGGTGCTGCTGAAGATCCACGGGGTCTACAAGCAGCCGATCCTGCTCGAGGAGGTGGTTCAGCCCTCCCTCGCGAACTTCTCCTGGACGCAGCTCGGCCGCGACCACTGGAGCCGGACCAAGCTCCCCGACGGCCAGAGCGCCATCGCGTTCGACCGGACCGTGGCGGTGTTCCCGCACCATGCCGGGCAGTTCACCATCGAGCCGTTCGTCCACAAGCTCACCGTCAACGATGTCGGCGAGCGGCGGGTGGTCGAGGTCCGCTCGAAGCCGATCCCGTTCCCGGTGGCGCCCTGGACCGCGCCCACCGGCGGCCCCGACGCCAAGGAGCCCTGGTGGCTGCCCGCCAAGGACGTGGCGATCACCGATTCCTGGAGCCCGGACCCCGAGACCATCAAGGTCGGCGAGACCGCCCGCCGGATCGTCACCCTGGAGGCCCAGGGCATGGTCGCCGAGGGCCTGCCGCCCCGGCCGGTCATGCGCACCCGCGGCATCATCACCTTCGCGGGGCCCGTCACCCGCGAGACCCTGCTGACGCCCTCGGGGCCCGTGGCGCGGGCCACCTACCAGTGGGACGTGAAGCCTGGCGTGCCGGAGATCATCCCCCTCGACGCCATCGCGATCCCGTGGTTCGACACCAACACCCGCACGATGCGCGAGACCGAGATCCCGGCCCGCCAGATCGGCGGAGGCCTGCCCGACCGCGAGACCGACCGGGCGCCGCCCGCGATCCCGTCGCCGCTGGTGGTCGCCGCCGCGGCGCTCGCGGCCTTCGGGCTGGGCCTCGCGCTGATCGGCTTCGGCCTCGGGCGGCCGCGCCTGCGCCTCTCCGGCGCGGCGCGGCGCTCCTTACGCGCGGCGGCCCGGGCCGGCGACCCGGCCGGGTTCCGCGCGGCCCTGGACGCGGCCCAGCGGGAAGCCCCCGACCTCGCCCGGACGTGGCGGGCGCGGCCCGACCTCGCGACCGCCTTCGCGGCCCTCGACCGGGCGGTCTTCGGCGCGGCGGGCGCCCCCGTCCCGGATCTGCGGGCCCTGGCCCGGACCCTGTCGCGCGCCGCGCCGGGCGGAGCCGCGGCCGCGGCCCCGGACCGGCTCGCCCCGCTCGACGGCCCGGTCCGCTGAGCGCGGCGCGGCTCCGTATCTCGTGAAGGCGGGCGCGGGAACGCCGGACGGGATCGGGATTTGGGCTGCCGGAACCGACCGGCACCGGAGATCCCCATGCCCGCGACCCCGCACAGATCCACCCGCGCCGCCAAGGGCGCATCGACCCTGCGCATCCCGTCCGTCGCCCTCGCCACCGCCCTCGTGACCCTCCTGGTCCTGCCGGCCGCGCTGCCGTCGGCGGCCCTCGCCCGGTCCTCCGGCACCGAGCGCACGCTGAAGAGGGTCGACACCGACCACGACGGCACGATCGACCTGGCCGAGGCCCAGGCCGCCGCCGGCAAGGTCTTCGACGCCGCCGAGGCCGACAAGGACGGCACCGTCGACGCCAAGGAGCTGAAGGGCCGGCTCAGCAAGAAGGACCTGAAGGCCGCCGACACCGATTCCGACGGCACCCTCGACCGCAAGGAATACCTCGCCCTGGTCGAGCAGCGCTTCAAGGCGGCCGATCCCGACAACGACGGCACCCTCGACGCCGAGGAACTCAAGTCCCCAGCGGGGCGCAGCCTGCTGCAGCTCCTGAAGTAGGCGCGCCTCCCGGGCCCGCGGCCGTTGCACAGTTCATGAGCAAGTACTATTCCTGTGCAACGGCTCACGTTCTGAGCAGGCATCAATATTTTGCACTATCTTGCGTCATCTGAATTGGCCTCGTAGGTTTCGGTTATCCGGTCAGCAAAGCATCGGTAAACCACCAGGGAGGAGCGCGATGGCACGCGCCAACGAGGTCAAGGACAGGTTTCGCGCGCGGCTGCAGGCGGCCGACGAGCGCAGCAACGACTTCCGGCGGAAGCTGCTCGAGGACGGGTCCCGGGCGCTCCAGCCCGTCATGGGCGTGCTGAACCTGATGGCCGAGGTCCTCAACGAGGAGGACAACGTGCACGGCAGCATCACCGGGCTCGAGGCGAAGATCGATCAGGACAACTTCATCAGCCTGTGCGCGCAGCTGCGCGGCACCGAGTCCGAGCAGAAGATCAAGATCAAGTACGGTCCGGAACTCGGCGGCAGCAACTACATCTCGGTCTCGGGCCTGAACCAGCGCTACAACGAGCGCCTCGTGCCGGGGGCGGCGAGCTGCTCCATCGGTCGGACGGTCGGCAGCGACATCCAGCTCGACGAGCACCGGGGCGACGAGCTGGCCGAGGTGGTGCGCGAGGTCGTCGAGGACTTCTACGCGGCCCAGATCGAGCAGCGCAGCCACTTCGCCTCCGCGCGCTGACACCGGCGGCTCCGCGGACCGATCCGCGCGCCGCCGGCATCAGGCGGCCCGCCCCGTCCTCGGGGGGACGGCCGGACCCCGCCGAAGGGCTCGGCCCTTCGGAGGCCCCGCCTCAGTCGGCGATGAATTTCAGCCGGTGGTCGCGGTAGAGGTCGACGATCGCCGCGGCGGTCTCCTCGATGGACCGGCGGGTGACGTCGATCGTCGGCCAGCGGTTCTTGGTGAACAGCCGGCGGGACATCGTGATCTCGTCCGCCACCGCCGAGCGGTCGACGTAGAGGGACGATTCGTCGGCGTTGAGGCTCGACAGCCGGTTCTGCCGGATCTGCACGATCCGCTCCGGCGAGGCGAACAGGCCGACCACGAGGGGCTTGCGGGCCCGCTCGATCGCCGGCGGCAGCGGCATGCCCGGCACCAGCGGCAGGTTGGTGGTCTTGAGGCCGCGGTTGGCGAGGTAGATCGAGGTCGGCGTCTTCGACGTCCGGCTGACGCCGAGCAGGATCACGTCGGCCTCCTCCAGATCGTCCGGCAGGTTGCCGTCGTCGTGGGCCAGCGTGAAGTTCATCGCGTCGATGCGCTTGAAGTACTCGGCGTTCAGCATGTGCTGGGCGCCGGGCCGCGCCGTGGTCTCGGCGCCGAGATACGCGCGCAGCAGGTCGTGGACCGGCCGCAGCACCGACAGGCAGGGCGAGCCGGTCTCCCGGGCGACCTCTTCCAGCCGCTCGCCGAGGTCGCCCCCCACCAGGGTGTAGAGGACGAGGCCCGGCGCCGCCCGGATCTCCGAGATCACCCGGTCGAGCTGCGCGGCCGAGCGCACCAGCGGGTAGACGTGCTCGATCGCCGAGACGCCCTCGTACTGGGCGGCGGCCGCGCGCCCGACATTGATCAGCGTCTCGCCGGTGGAGTCCGAGACGAGGTGGAGGTGGAAGTAGCTGCGGCCCATTCCGATCGCCTCTGCGGTCGACCTCGCAGCCGACTGTGCGGTCGCCTCGCTCGGCGCCCACGTTGTCCACCGCCGGCCGCCGAGGGAGTCGATGAGTGTGGATAGGATGCCCCGCCGGGCCGGTCCAGGGCGATCCCGGTGCGCGCTGTCGACTCCGCCGTTCACAGGCAGATGATCGGGACGCGCCGAATCCGACTCTCTGGACGAATCGGCCGCGAATCCGGCGCCCGCACACGACTCGGCGTTGCCAAGGCGCTGTCGGACCATCCGGTTCTCGCAAGTTGGAGGAAATCCTTTAAAGCCCCGTTAACGGCGCGGCGGCGGGGACCGCCTGTGGACGCTTTTGTGCCCCCGAGATTCGGCCCCCCAAGAGAAAAAACAGACTCCAAGAGTCTCTCTTATCTTTTCGAAGGGGCCTGTGTGGGGATCGGCGCGCCTCGACTCGACAGGACGCCCGCCGACGGGCATGCGGGGTGAGGGATACGGGATGGGAGCGACCATGACGGGGACGGAGCGCGGGCCCGAGCGGGAGACGTCCGGGACGCCGTCCGAGCGCAAGGTGCTGCGCGTCCTCGAGGGCGAGGCGATCGGGCCGCCCCCCGCCTGGATGATGCGCCAGGCCGGCCGCTACCTGCCGGAATACCGGGCGACCCGGGCCGAGGCCGGCTCGTTCCTCGACCTCTGCTACAGCCCGGACTTCGCCGTCGAGGTGACGCTCCAGCCGATCCGGCGCTTCGGCTTCGACGCGGCGATCCTGTTCTCCGACATCCTCGTCGTCCCCCACGCGCTCGGGCAGGACGTGCGCTTCGTGGAGGGCGAGGGGCCCCGCCTCGACCCGCTCGACGGTCGGGACGCGTTCGCGCGCCTGCGCGAGGCCGGCGACCCGGCGATCATGACCCACCTCGCGCCGGTCTTCGAGACGGTGACGCGGCTGCGGGCCGAGCTGCCGGGCGAGACCACGCTCCTCGGTTTCTGCGGCGCCCCCTGGACGGTGGCGAGCTACATGATCGGTGGCCGCGGCACGCCGGACCTCGCCCCCGCGCGGGCGCTGGCCGAGGGCGACACGGCCCTGGTCGACACGCTGATCGACCGCCTCGTCGCGGTGCAGACCGAGTACCTCGTGCGCCAGCTCGAGGCCGGTGCCGACGCCGTGCAGATCTTCGAGTCCCACGCCGGCACCCTGCCGCGCGCCGTGCCCTCCGCCGTTCCGGCCTCGGACGGCACGGTCGAGCCCGTCGGCGACGTCGCCGCGAGCGCCCTGCCGGCCGCGCTTGCGGCGCGTGAACCGGCGGCCGATGCCCTCACCCGCTGGTCGCTGCGGCCGATCGCCCGGATGGTGGCGGGCGTCCGCGCCCGGGTGCCGGGGGCGAAGATCATCGTGTTCGCCCGCGGCTCGGGCCTCGACGGCCATGCCCGGGTGGTGCCGGAGACCGGCGCCGACGCCGTCGGCGTCGACTGGGGCGTGGACCTGAAGGCCCTGCGGCAGACGGTGCCGGCCGCGACGGTGACGCAGGGCAACCTGCATCCCGACACGCTGATCGCGGGCGGCGCGGCCCTCGACGCCGCCGTGGACGCGGTGCTGGCGGCGACCGCCGGCCTGCCGCACATCTTCAACCTCGGCCACGGCATCACGCCGCAGACGCCGGTGGCCCATGTCGAGCGGATGCTCGCGCGGCTGCGCGGCCAGGGCTGAGCCGTGCTGTACGACTGGATCAAGGCCCTCCACGTCATCAGCCTGATCGCCTGGATGGCCGGGATGCTCTACCTGCCCCGGCTGTTCGTCTACCACGCGAGCCTGCCGCCCGGCGCGGAGGCGCAGTCCGCGACCTTCAAGGTGATGGAGCGCCGGCTGCTCAAGGCGATCATGAACCCGGCCATGATCGCCACCTGGGTGTTCGGGCTGGCGCTCGCCTGGATGAGCGGCTTCTACGCGAGCGTCTGGCTGCAGGCGAAGTTCGTGCTGGTGCTGGCGATGTCGGGCATCCATGGCTGGCTCGCCCGGATGGTCAAGGATTTCGCCGCCGACCGGAACACCCGCGGGCACAAGTTCTACCGGGTGCTCAACGAGGTGCCGACGCTGCTGATGATCGGCATCGTCATCCTGGCGATCGTCAAGCCGGGCCTCTGATCCCGCGATGCCGGTCGGAGCCTTTCCGCGGCCGGCCCGTTGGGAGGCCATGTCGAAGCCCCTCATCCGCGCCCTCGCGCCGGCCGTCCTGGCCGTCCTGGCCGTCCTGGCCGCCGGCGCGATCACCGCGTCCCCCGCCCGGGCCGCGAGCTTCCCGTGCGACAGGGCCGAGGCCGCCGACGAGAAGGCGATCTGCGCGCATCTCCCCCTCAACGACCGGGACGTCGAGATGGCGACCCGGTTCGAGATCCTGAAGAGCGTGCTGCCGATGGGCGGCCAGGCCAAGCTGCGCGACGACCAGGAGGCGTGGCTGACGGAGCGTCGGGCCTGCGGCGGCGACGTCGGCTGCCTGACGGCCGCCTACGACGCCCGTCTCAAGGTGCTGCGCGGGGTCCTGGCGGAGTTCGCCAAGCAGGGCCCGTGAGGGTGCCCGCGCGGGTTCCGGCTCTCGCCCGCGGTCAGGCCGCGCGCGGCAGCGCCGCCTGCGCGGCGTATTCCGGCCGGCACGCGGCCACGCAGGCGCGCGCCAGCGCCTCCGTGGCGTCCACCAGCAGGCCCGACGGGTCGCTCCCGGCGAGCGCGAGCGGGATCTCCGTGCAGGCCATCACCACCCGGTCGCAGCCGGCCTCCGCCAGCGCCCGGACCTGCGCCTCCAGGAGCGGCGTCGCCTCGGCCACCCGGTGCGCCTTCACCAGCCGGATCGCCGACGTCACCGCGGCCTGACCCGCCGCATCGGGCGCGCGGCACGCGAGCCCGTGCCGCGCCAGCCGCTCCGGGTACAGCCCGGACCGCAGGGTGCCGTCGGTGGCCAGCAGGCCGATCCGGCCGCCGCTCCCGGTCCGCGCCGGGGTCTCGGCCAGGGTCTCGGCCAGGGTCTCGGCCACCGCGTCGACGATGTGGAGGATCGGCAGGGCGGTCCCGGCCTGCAGCGCCGCGTGCCAGTGATGGGCGGTGTTGCAGGGGATCGCGATCCGGGTGGCGCCGCCGGCCTCGAGCCGCGCCAGGGCGGCGCGGAGCGCCGGCAGCGGGTCCGGGCCGGCACCCAGGATCGCGGCGGCGCGGTCGGGGATGTCGACGGCCGAGCAGACCAGGGTCGGGATGTGGTCCTGGTCGCGCCCCGCGGGCGTCGCCCGCACGAGCTTGGCCAGGAAGTCCACCGTGGCCATCGGGCCCATCCCGCCGAGTATGCCGAGCATCGCCGCCTCCGACCGTCGCGGCCGCCCTGATGGGCCGCGGCGGCGCGGGAATCCAATGCCGTGTCGGCACCGGCCATGCCGATCCGGCACCGGGCGCGCGGCGGCGCCTAGGGTTCGGCCGCCAGGGCGGCGGCCGCGGCCCAGACCGCCCCGACCGCGCCGCCGCGGCCGGCCCTGCGGTAGAGCCGGATCTCCAGCGGCGTGCCCGGCCCGGCCGCCACGAGGCTGCCGTCGGCGAGCTCGCGGGCGACGAGGCTCTCGGGCAGCCACGCGCGGCCGTGGCCCGCGAGGACCATGAACTTCAGGGCCTCCGCCATGGCGTTCTCGTTGACATGGGCGGCTTCCGCCACGTCGCCGGCCAGCGCCGCGACCCGGCCCAGGAACGAGTCCCGGGGATAGCCGAGCCCGGGCCGGTCCGCGGCCGGCCCGGGCCGCTGCACCGGCACGAGGCTGTCCCGGCCGATGACGAGGTGCGGGAAGGCCGCCGGGTCGAGGGGTATCGGCACGAGGGGATGGTGGTAGGTCAGCAGCAGGTCGTAGCCGCCCTCGGCCAGCGCCTGCGTGCAGGCGTGGAAATCATCGGGCAGCAGCCGGCTGCCGAGGGGCCCGGTGCGGGCCTCGACGTCCCGGAACCAGCGCGGGAAGACGGTCAGCGCCAGGGTGTGGAGCGCCGCCACCGACACGGTCCGCGGCGGCGGCCGGATCCGGGCCCGGAGCGCGTCGCGGCTGCCGTGGAGCCGCCGCACGGTCTCCTCGGCGGTCTCCAGGAACAGCCGGCCCTCCGGCGTCAGGGCGGTCGGGTAGGTGCTGCGGTCGACCAGCGCGACCCCGAGCCAGCCCTCGAGCGCCCGGATGCGGCGGCCGAAGGCCGGCTGGGTGACGTGGCGCTCGACCGCCGAGCGCGAGAAGCTGCCGGTGCGCGCGAGGCTCAGGAAGTCCTCGAGCCATTTCAGCTCCATCTCGGCTCCATCGCGCGGCGGTCTCAGAGCCGCGCCAGGAGCCGCTCCGCCAGCGGGTTCTCGGCCGCGAAGGCGTAGTCGACCCGCCGCACCGTGACGGCCCGCGCGCCGGCCTCGACCAGGGCGCCGGCGAGGTCGAACACCGCGGCCTCCCGGCAGCGCAGGACGATCTCGCCGTCGGCTCCCCGCGGCGCGCCGTAGGGCAATTCGGCCTCGTGCAGGCCCGCCAGGGTGGCGAGGTCGATCGTGCCGCTCTCCGGCAGGGCGGCGCGCACCTCCCGGGTGGTCCGGGCGCGCTCCTCGGCGGCGATGCGGCCCAGCACCGTGCGGAGCGCGGCCCGCTGGCCCGCGCCCCAGGGCGCCTTCAGCGAGGCGACGAGGTTCGCCTCCGAGCGCAGGATGATGCCGTCGTCCAGCACCTTCAGGGCGTTGGCCGAGAGCGTCGCCCCCGTTGTGGTGATGTCGACCACGATCTCGGCCGAGCCCGCCGCCGGCGCCCCCTCGGTGGCGCCCAGGCTCTCGACGATCCGGTAGTCGGCGACGCCCTTCTCGGCGAAGAACCGGCGGGTCAGGTTCACGTACTTGGTGGCGACCCGCAGGCGCCGGCCGTGGCGGGTCCGCATGCCGGCCGCGACCTCGTCGAGGTCGGACATGTCGCGCACGTCGATCCAGGCCTGGGGTACGGCCACCACCACGGTGGCGTTGCCGAAGCCGAGCGGGGTCAGCAGCTCGACCTGGCCGCGCACGTCCGGCAGGGTCTCGCGGATCAGGTCCTCGCCGGTGACGCCGAGATGGGCGGCGCCCGAGGCGAGCTGCGCGGCGATCTCGGAGGCCGAGAGGTAGCGCACCTCGACGTCGGGCACGCCCAGGAGCTTGCCCCGGTAGTCGCGGGCGCCCGCTCCTTGAGCGAGCTTCAGCCCGGCCCGGCCGAAGAACGCGCTGGCATTCTCCTGCAGGCGGCCCTTGGACGGGACGGCGAGGATCAGCGGCATGGGGGTCGCGTCCGGAGCACTCATCGGCCGGCTCCCGCCACGCGCTCGATCCAGAAGGTGCAGCCCACCGCGGGCAGCGGCGCCGGGCTGCCGAGATGGCCGAGCAGGCCGTCGTAGCGGCCGCCGCCCACCAGGGTCGGGCCGTCCCGCTCGGTCACCTCGAAGATGAAGCCGGTGTAGTAGTCGAGGTTGCGGGCGAAGCCGCCCTGGAAGCGGAAGCGCTCGATCGGCAGGCCGCGGGCCGCGATGAAGCCGGTGCGCTCCTCGAACAGGTCGAGGGCGGCCGCGAGGGCGTCGTGCCGGATGCCCGCGTCGGCGACGAGCGCCCGCAGGTCGCGGGCGGCGGCGTCCGGATGGCCGGCGATCGCCCGGTAGCGGTCGAGGAGCGCGCGGTTCTCGGCGTTGAGCCCGGCCCCGCCATGGGCCTGCGCGGCGGCCTTGGCGAGGAAGCGCTCGGCGATCTCCCCGGCGCTGCGGCCGCCCACCGCGGAGATCCCGGCGATCGCCAGCACGTCCTCCACGAAGGCGCGCACGCCGCGCGGGTCCTGGCCCTGGATCGCCGCCAGCAGGCCGGCATGGGGATCCTCGGGGCGCGTGCCCTCGGCGCCGTTGGTCACGGCGTCGAGCGAGCGCCCGGCTGCCAGCGCCCGGAGCGTCCGGCGCTTGGCGGCGGGCGGGACCGCGAGCCCGTCGAGGAGCGCCACGGTCAGGCCCATGTCGCCGAGGCGCACCGCCGGGTCGGTCCGGCCGAACAGCGCGAGGCCCTCCAGGGCGAGGCCCAGCACCTCGGCGTCGGCCGCCGGCGTGTCGGTGCGCCCGATCGACTCGATGCCGGCCTGGAAGAACTCGTCGGGCTCGTCGGCGGCGAGCCGGAAGACCGGGCCGCAATAGCTGTAATCGGCCGCCCGCCCGTCGGCCTCCGCCCGGTGCAGGCGGCAGACCGGGATGGTGAATTCCGGCCGCAGGCACAGCTCGGCGCCGCCCGCGTCCTGGGTGACGAAGATCCGCCGGCGGATGTCCTCGCCCGACAGTTCGAGGAACGGCTCCAGCGGCTGCAGCACCGGCGGCGTCACCGGCCGGTAGCCCGCCGCCGCCAGATGCGCGGAGAGCCGCGCGCGCGCCGCGTCCCCCGCCCCCGTCTCGCCCGCCTCCGGTCGTGTCATCGCGATCCACCTCGCGGGGCAATCCACCTCGCGGGCGCTCTGTAGCAACCGCGACCGGACTTGGCGACACGCACCCGGGAAGCGTGGGGCCGGCGCACCGCGCAGGACTGCGCAGACCCCGCGCCGCGGCCGGATTCCGCTCCGGCGCCGGTGACCGGACCGGCTCAGAGCGGCTCAGAGCGGCCGGAGGCTGCCGAGGCGCGCGCCGCGCGGGCGCCGGGCCGGCTTGCGGCGGGCGAGCGCGGTCAGGGCGGGCGCCCCCGCGATCCCGGCGCTCAGGATCGGCGCGCTGCCGGTCCCGGGCGTGGCCTGCGCGACGGCGCTGGGCAGCCGGCCGAGGACCGGCCGGGCGGCCCAGACGGGTCCCGCGCCGGCGCAGATCAGGCCGACGGACAGGACGAGGATCTTCGCGCGCATCCCGACATCTCCGCGGCACCGACCGACGACAACGCCGCCGGAGCCTCTGCGTTCGACGTGCGGTTCGACTTACGGTTCGATGCGCGAGTGTCTCAGATCTCCGTTGACGGAAAATGCCGGGCCAGCACGGCGCGGACCTGCGCCACCAGGTCGGCCTCGGGACACGAGACCTGCGCGGGTCGCGCGGCCTTCCACTCGGCGTTGCTGGCGATGGACTCGGCCGCCCGGGCACCCTCGATCAGGTCCTTGATCTGGACCTCGCCGGCCAGGCGCTCGTTCGAGCCCTGGATGACGGCCACCGGGGCGCGGCGCCGGTCGGCGTACTTCATCTGCGCCTTCATGCCGGCGGCGCCGAGGTAGAGCTCGGCGCGGATGCCGTCGGCGCGCAGGAGCGCGACGAGCCGCTGGTAGTCGGCCATGTTCTCCCGGTCGAGGACCAGCACCACCACCGGCCCGGGCGCCTCGGCGCCGGCGATCAGGGGGCTGTTCACGAGCTGCAGGGCCGAGAACAGCCGCGAGACACCGATCGAGAAGCCGGTCGCCGGGACCGGCTCGGCCCGGAACCGCCCGACGAGGCCGTCGTAGCGCCCGCCGCCCGCCACCGAGCCGAAGCGCACGGTCTGGCCGTCCTCGTTGGTGACCGGGAAAGTCAGCTCGGCCTCGTAGACCGGGCCGGTATAGTACTCGAGGCCGCGCACCACGCTCGGATCGGCCCGGATCACGTCGTGCCCGTAGCCGGCGGCGGCGCAGAGGCGCATGATCGCGTGCAGCTCGGCGATGCCCTCCCGGCCGGTCTCGGAGTCGCCGACCGCCTCGTGCCAGCCGGCGAAGAACTTCTCCCAGAACGCCACCTTGTCGGCGCCGTCGCCGGCATCGGCCTGGAACGACACGTAGGCGAGGATCCGGCCGATCGCCGTCGCGTCGAGGCCCGCGCCCTTGGTGAAGTCGCCGCTCTCGTCCTTGCGGCCGCCGCCGAGGAGGTCGCGCACCCCGTCGACGCCCAGCCGGTCGAGCTTGTCGATCGCCCGCAGCACGGTGAGGCGCTGGCCGGCCTTGTCGGGACCGGCGAGCCCGATCGCCTCCATGACGCCGTCGAGCACCTTCCGGTTGTTGACCTTGACCACGTACCGGCCGCCGAGCCCGAGGCGGTTCAGCGTGTCGGCCATCAGCATGCAGGTCTCGGCATCGGCCGCGACGCTGCCGGCCCCGACGATGTCGGCGTCGAACTGCATGAACTGGCGGAAGCGGCCCGGTCCCGGCTTCTCGTTGCGGAACACGTAGCCGGCCCGGTAGCTCCGGTAGGGCTTGGGCAGCCCGTCGTAGTTCTCGGCCACGAACCGGGCCAGCGGCGCCGTCAGGTCGTAGCGGAGCGACAGCCACGCCTCGTCGTCGTCCTGGAACGAGAACACGCCGGCGTTCGGACGGTCGAGGTCGGGCAGGAACTTGCCCAGGGCCTCGGTATACTCGACGAACGGCGTCTCCAGGGCCTCGAACCCGTAGAGTTCGAAGCTCTTGCGGATCGTCTCCAGCATCCGGCCCTGCGCGGCGATCTCGCCGGCGCGCCGGTCGACGAAGCCGCGCGGCAGGCGGGGCTTCAGGGTCTCGGCCTTCTCGGCCTTCGGGGTGACGGGCGGTGTGTCGGGCTTGGACATGGGTGCATTCGCTTCTCGCGGACCCGAGTCCTGGGTCCCGCATCGAATCTTCGATCGTCTCCGGCGGGCGGAGATCCTGCGGCCGGGCTCTAGAGCATGCCGGGCGAAAGGGGAATTCGGTTCGCGGGCGCTCTGGCCGCCCGACCATCCGGCGTTGTCGTCCTCGCGAGCGGAGCGAAGCAGTCCAGGCAGCGCCGCGCTTGTCGAGGTCGCGCCGCCCTGGGTCACGTCGCTGCGCTCGCGATGACGGAGAGGGCGCATCGACCGGAGCGGAACCCGGTCCGGCACGGGGCGCGGTTCACCCAGACCAGAGACCTCAGTACGGCGCGGTCAGCTTCAGCCAGAGCAGGGCCGCGAGACTCACCACGGCGATCGGCATCTGCAGCGGGCGCAGGCGGGCATGCGACAGTGGCACCTCGCCGGCGCGCGCGGCGATCGGGTCGAGGATCCCGATCGCCGCGTAGCCGAGGATCAGCATCGCGAGCGCCGGCACCGCCTTGCCCATCACCGCCGCGAACAGGCTGCCCAGCCCGAGGCCGTAGAGGACCAGCATGGTGACGATCTGCGACACCTGCGGTCCGCCCTCGGTCCGGAAGCTGACGCCACGGCGCACGCCGGCCAGGAACAGCAGGATCGAGGCGGCGTAGAGCAGGGTGAACAGCGCCACGAGGTAGTCGAGGGGCTTGCCGTTCAGCCACCACGCCACGGCGGCGCCGACGGCGATCGGCAGCATCGGGCCGAAGCCGAAGACGATCTCGAGCCAGGGAATCCGGCGCGGCTCGTGCGTGGTGAGGGTGCGTCCGGTGGCGTCGTCGCGCATGGCGGTCCGGGGGAACTCTCGATTCGACGGTCTGCTGCGCTGCAGCACCGGGACAGGGAACGGCCGCGCACCGGCCCGGTTCCGAAACACGGCCCCGCGCCTGGCGCGACGCTGACTGTGTAGCGCCGGCGCGGCGCTGCGGCGAGGCCCGCGGACCCCCCGCCGGTCGCCCCACCGGTCCTCCGGGCCGCCCCCGGGCCGCCCCCGGGCCGCTGACGCCTCCGTCGACCAGCCCGGGCCCTTGAGTGCGGGCGAAAAAGGCGTTATCTGTGTCGGGCCCTCATCACAAGGTCTGCGCCGCAGCGCGCCCGTGAGCCGCGAGGGTCCTGCCTCATCGGTTTCGCCAACCTGACCCCGGGCCCCTCGCCGCAGCGCGGCCCGCTCTCCGGCGCCCGTCCCCCGGGCACCTGGCACTGAACCGGCCCTCCCACCACCTCCGTCGGTCGCAAGATACCCCCATGACGCCAAATCCCGACGCCCTCGCCGACGACATCGAGACCGCGGAGCCGGCCGATGTGTCCGCCGATCGCCCCACCATGCCGGCCGCCCTCGAGGGCGTTCGCGAGGTCAAGCTCCAGGACCTCAAGTCGAAGACGCCGACCGACCTGACGGCCTTCGCCGAGGAGGTCGAGGTCGAGAACGCCTCGACCATGCGCAAGCAGGAGCTGATGTTCGCCATCCTGAAGCAGCTCGCTGCCAAGGAGGTCGAGATCATCGGCTCGGGCACCGTCGAGGTGCTGCAGGACGGCTTCGGCTTCCTGCGCTCCTCCGACTCGAACTACCTGCCCGGCCCGGACGACATCTACATCTCGCCGACCCAGATCCGCCGCTTCGGCCTGCGGACCGGCGACACCGTCGAGGGCCCGATCCGCGGCCCCAAGGACGGCGAGCGCTACTTCGCGCTCCTGAAGGTCAACACGATCAACTTCGAGAACCCGGAGAAGATCAAGCACAAGGTCCATTTCGACAACCTGACGCCGCTCTTCCCGACGAAGCGGTTCAAGCTCGAGCTGGACAACCCGACCAAAAAGGATTTCTCGCCGCGGATCATCGACATCGTGGCGCCGATCGGCAAGGGCCAGCGCGCCCTGATCGTGGCGCCGCCGCGCACGGGTAAGACCGTGCTGATGCAGAACATCGCGCAGTCGATCACCCTGAACCATCCCGAGTGCTACCTGATCGTGCTGCTCATCGACGAGCGGCCCGAGGAGGTCACCGACATGCAGCGCTCGGTGAAGGGCGAGGTCATCGCCTCGACCTTCGACGAGCCGGCCACCCGCCACGTGCAGGTCGCCGAGATGGTGATCGAGAAGGCCAAGCGCCTCGTGGAGCACGGGCGCGACGTGGTGATCCTCTTGGATTCGATCACCCGCCTCGGCCGCGCCTACAACACCGTGGTGCCGTCCTCCGGCAAGGTGCTGACTGGCGGTGTCGACGCCAACGCCCTGCAGCGGCCCAAGCGTTTCTTCGGCGCCGCCCGCAACATCGAGGAGGGCGGCTCGCTCTCGATCATCGCCACCGCGCTGATCGACACCGGCTCGCGCATGGACGAGGTGATCTTCGAGGAGTTCAAGGGCACCGGCAATTCCGAGATCATCCTGGACCGCAAGGTCTCCGACAAGCGCATCTTCCCGGCGATCGACATCACCCGCTCGGGCACCCGCAAGGAGGAGCTGCTGGTCCCGCCGGATTCGCTCAAGAAGACCTACGTGCTGCGCCGCATCCTCAACCCGATGGGCGTCACCGACGCGATCGAGTTCCTGCTCGACAAGCTGCGCCAGACCAAGAGCAACGGCGACTTCTTCGACTCGATGAACACCTGAGGTCGCCGCCGGTCGCGGGCATCACCGCCCGCGTGGCGAGCGGCGCGGAGCGATCCGGGGCGCGCTCTGCCCCGGGTCACGTCGCTGCGCGCGCGGGTGCGCCCGCCGCGACGCCTGTCCCGCGGCGGCACGAAACGCGATTCCGGCCCGATCGGGCCGTTGACCGTCCCCTAACCGGCCTCTGCCAAGGTCACCTTCGGGCGCCAGGTAGCGTATCGGCGCCGCGACAGCCCCGCCGGCCGGTCCATCCCGGCGGCGGGGCTCGTCGCAGCCCGGCTCCCCGCTTGCACCGATCCCCGGATCCGTGACACTGGCGCGATGCCCCGCTCGCCCTGGACCGGTCCGGATCCGCTCCTCCTCGCCTCGACCAGCCCGACGCGGCGCCTCCTCCTGGAGAGCGCCGCCCTGCCGGTCGAGACCGCCGCCCCGGACGTCGACGAGCGCGCCCTGGAGGGGGCGAGCGCCGGCCTGTCCCCGCCCGATCTCGCCCTGCACCTCGCCCGGGCCAAGGCCGAGTCGGTGGCGGCGCGCCATCCCGGGCGGGTGGTCCTCGGCGCCGATCAGGTGCTCGACCTCGGCGGCACCGTGTTCCACAAGCCGACCGACGGCGCTTCGGCCCGGGCGCAGCTCGCCCGACTCGCCGGCCGCACCCACGCCCTGCACGCCGCCGTGGTCCTGGCCGGGGCGGTCGAGGACGCCTTCGTGGAGACCGCCCGGCTGACCCTGCGCCCCCTCGATGACCGGGCGATCGCGGCCTATGTGGACTGCGCCGGCGCGGAGCGCGTGCGGGCGAGCGTCGGCGGCTACCAGCTCGAAGGGCCGGGGATTCACCTGTTCGAATCGGTCGCGGGCGATCACAGCACCGTGCTGGGCCTGCCGCTTCTCCCGCTCCTCGCGCGGCTGCGCGCCGCCGGGCTTCTGGCTTTCTGAGGGAGTACCGCCTTGGCGGCACACGACCATGCGCACGGCGGCCACGGCGGCCACTCCCACGGCGGCCACTCTCATGGTGGCCACTCTCATGGCGGTCTCGGCGGCCACGCGCACGCGCCGAAGGATTTCGGCACGGCCTTCGCCATCGGCATCGTGCTCAACACCGCCTTCGTGGTGATCGAGGCGGCCTACGGCTATCTCAGCAACTCCATGTCGCTGGTGGCCGATGCCGGCCACAACCTCTCGGACGTGCTGGGCCTCGCGGCCGCCTGGATCGCCGCGATCCTGGTGCGCCGCCGCGCCAGCGCGCGCTTCACCTACGGCTACCGCGGCTCCTCGATCCTGGCCGCCCTGTTCAACGCGGTGTTCCTGCTGATCGCCATGGGGGCGGTGATCTGGGAGGCGCTGGTCCGGCTGGTCCACCCGGAGCCCGTCGCGGGCACGACCGTGATGGTGGTGGCCGCGGTGGGGATCCTGGTCAACGGCCTGACCGCGTGGCTCTTCGCCAGCGGCGCCAAGGGCGACATCAACGTCCGCGGGGCGTTCCTCCACATGGCGGCCGACGCCGCCGTCTCGGCCGGGGTCGTGGTGGCGGGCCTCGTGATCCAGCTCACCGGCCTCGCCTGGCTCGACCCGGCGGTCAGCCTCGTCATCGCCGCCCTGGTGGTCTGGGCGACCTGGGGCCTGCTGCGCGACAGCGTGGCCATGTCGCTCGACGCCGTGCCGCCGGAGATCTCCCCGGACGCGGTGACCGGCTTCCTCCTCGAGCGGCCGGGCGTCGCCGGCCTCCACGACCTGCATATCTGGTCCATGAGCACCACCAGCGTCGCCCTGACGGTCCATCTCGTGATGCAGGAGGGCCATCAGGCCCACCGCCTGCCCGGCAACGGCTTCCTCACCGAGACCGCCGAGGGCCTGCGCGCCCGGTTCGGCATCGGCCACGCCACCCTCCAGGTCGAGGAGGCCGGCGGCCCGGCCTGCCGCCTCGCGCAGGATTGCGCGGCGTGAGCGGCGCCCAGCCCCGCGCCTTCGTGGTCGGCCACCCGATCGCCCACTCGCGCTCGCCGCTGATCCACGGCCACTGGCTCGCCGTGCACGGGATCCCGGGCTCCTACGAGCGGCTCGACGTGCCGCCGGCGGCGTTCCCGGACTTCGTCCGGGCCCTGCCGGATTCGGGGTTCCGGGGCGGTAACGTCACGCTCCCCCACAAGGAGGCGGCCTGCGCGCTCGCCGAGACCCTGACGGCGCGGGCGGAGAAGATCGGGGCGGTCAACACCCTGGTGGTCGGGCCGGACGGGCGGATCCGCGGCGACAACACCGACGCGCCGGGCTTCTGCGCCCATCTCGACCACAGCCTGGGCGCGGCCTGGCCGGACCGGGCGGGCGGCACCGCCCTGGTGCTCGGCGCCGGCGGCGCGGCGCGGGCGATCGTGGTCGGGCTCGCCGAGCGCGGCCTGCGGCGCGTCTGGGTCGCCAACCGCACCGCGGCCCGGGCCGAGGCGGTGGCCGCCCTCGCGCCGGGGGTCGGCGCGGCGCTCGCCTGGGACGACCTGCCGGCGGCGCTCCCCGGGACCGGGCTCCTCGTCAACACCACGTCCCTGGGCATGAAGGGCCAGCCGCCCCTCGCCGTCGACCTGTCGCCCCTGCCGGCGGACGCGGCCGTGGCCGACATCGTCTACGCGCCTCTGGAGACGGAGCTCCTAGCGGCGGCGCGCCGGCGGGGGCTCGCCGCCGTGGACGGGCTCGGCATGCTGCTGCACCAGGCGGTGCCGGGCTTCGCGGCGTGGTTCGGCCCGCGCCCCGCCGTCACCCCGGAGCTGCGCGACCGGATCGTGGCGGACCTCGCCGGATGACCCCGAAGGCCGGCTCCGGACCCGTCATCCTCGGGCTCACCGGCTCGATCGGCATGGGCAAGTCGGCCACGGCCCGGATGTTCGCCGACCGCGGCGTCCCGGTCCACGACGCCGACGCCGCCGTCCACGCCCTGTACGGGCCGGGCGGCGCGGCCGCCGCGGCGATCGGCGCGGCCTTTCCCGGCGCGCTCGACGACGACGGCGGCGTCGACCGGGCGCGGCTGCGCGCCGCGGTGCTCGACGCGCCGGACCGGATGGCGGCGCTGGAGGCCATCGTGCATCCCCTGGTCCGGGCGGCCAGCGCGGACTTCCTGGCGCGGCACGCGGCGGCGGCGCTGGTCGTCCTCGACGTCCCGCTCCTCTACGAGACCGGCGGCGAGGGCCGCTGCGACGCGGTCGCGGTGGTGAGCGCCCCGCCCGAGATCCAGCGCGAGCGGGTGCTCGCCCGCCCCGGCATGACCGAGGCGGCCTTCGCGGCGATCCTCGCCAAGCAGATGCCCGACGCCGAGAAGCGCGCCCGGGCGGATTTCGTGATCGACACGGGCCGGGGGTTTCCCGCCGCCGAGGCCGAGGTGGCGCGGATCGTCGCGCGCCTGACGGCGCGCCGTGCGCCGCCGCACGCCGGCGACGGGTGACACGCCCGGCGGATTGAATATCTGCGGTTGTGTTCCGGTGGGAACACGAACGGCGGGATGGACGTGATGGCGCGGCGCTCGGGCGGGATTGATCCGGTTCGGTCCGGCGGCATCCGGGCCGCGGCCCTTCTCGTGCTGCCGGTCTTGCTGCTGGCGGCCGTGCCCGCGCGGGCCCAGTACGCCGCCAGCTGCCCGCCGCCGAAGAAGTTCGCGGCCGGGGCCTGCGTCACCGCCTGCCCGGGCGGCTACGAGGACCGGGGTCCGGTCTGCGTCTACCGCAACACCTCCCGCTAGGCGGGGCGGTCGGCGCGGCGGTGGACGGGTCGATGGACGGGCCGATGGACGGGGACGGCCGTGCAGGGCGGGTTAACCGTCCGGGCTTATCCCGCTAGGGTCCGCCCCCACCCCCCCGCGAGCCGCGAGACCCATGCTGCGTGAGATCGTCCTCGACACCGAGACCACCGGCACGGAGGCGAAGGGAGGCGACCGGCTGATCGAGATCGGCGCGGTGGAACTCCTCAACCACATCCCCACGGGCCGGACCTTCCACCGCTACTGCAACCCGCAGCGGCCGGTCTCCGAGGGCGCGTTCAACGTCCACGGCCTGTCGGACGCGTTCCTCGCCGACAAGCCGCTCTTCGCCGAGATCGTCGGCGAGTTGCTGGCCTTCCTGGGCGACGGGCGGCTCGTGATCCACAACGCGCCCTTCGACGTCGGCTTCCTCAACATGGAATACGCCCGGCTCGGCGCGGGTGCCCCGCCGCCGATCCGGCTGGAGGACGTGGTCGACACCCTGCCGATGGCCCGGCGCAAGCACCCGGGCGCGGCCAACAACCTCGACGCCCTCTGCAGCCGCTACGGCATCGACAACACCCGGCGCACCAAGCACGGGGCGCTCCTCGACGCGCAGATCCTCGCCGAGGTCTACGTCGAGCTGCTCGGCGGCAAGCAGACCAGCCTCGGGCTCCTGGAGGCGGAGACGGCCGCCCCGGCGGCCGGCTCCGCGGCCGGCTCGGCGGCCCTGGCGTCGGCGGCTCCGGCGGCGCCCCGCCCCTACCGGTCTCGCCTCACGGATGCAGAGCGCGCCCGGCATGACAGCTTCCGCGCGAGCCTCGGTCCTGCCGCGATCTGGGCCGAGTATATCGGGGCGGACGATCCGGCCTGATCCGCCGGTCCGACCCGCTCTCCGATCCGCACGCCTGCCGCGCGGCGCCGGCTGTTGCCGCATCGCACAGGGGTGTTTATTGCAATGCACAAAACGCCGTCGACGGACCCCCTCGCGGGGTGACGGAGGCTGGCCCGCGCGGTGCCGGTGCGGTCCTCAGGGGCCGGCGCGGGCGCGCCGGATCCGGCCGTGGCGGAGATGCTGAGGCAGTGAGGCGCGCACGCATGACCGAGGATTTCGGCAGTCGCGACGGACGGCGCGACGACAAGACCGGCCCGTCACCCTTCGCCGACATGATCGAGGCCACCCGCCTGACCGGCCTCGGCCGGCTCGAGGAGGCGACTGCCCTCATCCAGCGCAGCCTCGGGGGCCAGAGGCCCGTGCCCGCCGAGCACGCTCCCGCACGCCGCGACGAGCCGGCCGCCGAGGCGCGCAATCCCGCGGCGGAGTCCGGCACGCGGATGCGCGAGGTGGTGGGGCAGGTCGTGCGCGGCCTCGCGCCGGTGCTCAAGGGCCTGGGCAACCCGCTCCGGCCGCCGGCCCCGCCGCCGGCCGACCGGGCGGGCGCGACCGGGGGCCGCTTCGTGTCCCTGACCCATGCCGAGCCCGCCGGCACCCGCGAGTACAAGCTGTTCATCCCGAGCCACCCGGACCGGGCGGCGCCGCTGATCGTGATGCTGCACGGCTGCACGCAGAACCCGGACGATTTCGCCGCCGGCACCGGCATGAACACCCTCGCCGAGCGCGCCGGCGTGTTCGTGGCCTACCCGGCCCAGAGCCGCCAAGCCCACGCCCAGCGCTGCTGGAACTGGTACGAGCCCCGGGACCAGGGCCGCGGCGCGGGCGAGCCGGCGATCATCGCGGGCCTCACCCGCGCGATCATGGCGGAGCACCCGATCGACCCGGCCCGGGTCTACGTCGCCGGCCTGTCGGCCGGCGGCGCCGCCGCCCTCAACATCGCCCGCGCCTACCCGGATCTCTACGCCGCTGTCGGCGTGCATTCGGGCCTCGCGGCCGGCTGCGCCCGGGATCTCGGCTCGGCGCTGATGGCCATGCAGGTCGGCGCGCCGGGCCTCGGCTCATCGACGGCCTTCGGCACCCCGGCGCCCGCCACCCGCGTGCCGACGATCATCTTCCACGGCGAGGACGACGGCACGGTGAGCGTGCGCAACGCCGACCAGGTGCTGGCCCAGGCCAAGGTCGCCGGGCTGACGCCCCGGTCGGAGACCTTCGAGGGCCGCGGCCACCCCTTCACCCGCACCCGCTACCGGGACGAGGCGGGCCGGGTCGTGGTCGAGGATTGGCGGGTGCGCGGCGCCGGCCACGCCTGGTCCGGGGGCCGCCCCGACGGCAGCTACACGGATCCCGAGGGACCCGACGCGTCCCGGGCGATGCTCGACTTCTTCGCCGAGCACCGGCTGGGACCGGCGGGGCGCCCGTAAGCGGTTTCCGGAGGGCCGCGCGCGCCGGCGGGTTGTCAGGGCGCGGCCCTGCTGTATCGCAGGGCTCTGCCCCGCTCCCACAAAAGGTCCCGGACCTTTTGCATCCAGGACCTCCCATGAGCACCACCCCCGCGCCGATCCCGACCCTCCAGGGCCTCGCCGAGGTCGCCGACCGGTACGACCTGATCCTCTGCGACGTCTGGGGCGTGCTGCACGACGGCCAGAAGGCCCACACGGCCGCCGGCGAGGCGCTGATCCGCTTCCGCGGCCTTCCGGGCGCGCGGCCGCGCCGGGTCGTCCTCGTCTCGAACGCACCCCGGCCCGGCGACGGCGTCGGCCGCATCCTCGACCGGTTCGGCGTGCCGCGGGAGGCCTACGACGCGATCCTGACCTCGGGCGACCTCACCCACGACCTGATCGCCGCGCGCCCGGGCGCGCGGATCCGGCATCTCGGGCCGGAGCGGGACCTCGGCATCTTCCAGGGCCTCGACCTCAGCCTCGTCCCGGAGACGGAGGCCGACCTCGTCGTCTGCACCGGCCTGTTCGACGACCGCAGCGAGACCCCCGACGATTACCGGCCGGAGCTGGAGCGCCTGGCGGCCCGCGGGCTGACGATGATCTGCGCCAATCCCGACCTCGTCGTGGAGAGCGGCAACCGCCTGATCCCCTGCGCGGGCCTGCTCGCGGCGGCCTACGCGGAGATCGGCGGCCCCGTGGTCTACGCCGGCAAGCCGCACCGCCCGGTCTACGAGGCGGCGCTCGCCAAGGGGGCGGCGCTCACCGGGGCCGCGCTCACCGGGGCCCCGGTGGACCCGGCGCGGGTCCTGGCGATCGGCGACGCGATCCGCACCGACATCGCGGGCGCCCGCGGCTTCGGCATCGCCAGCCTGCTGGTGGCCCGCGGCATCCACGCGGAGGAACTCGGCGTCACGGCCGCCCATCACCGCCTGGGCGACGTGGCGGAATGGCTCGGCCGGCAGGCGGTGCATCCGGACGCGGTGATCGAGCGGCTGGTCTGGTAGCGGCCGGTCCTCCGAGGCGGGCCCTGCGCGTATTGCCGCCAGTCTAACTCCCTGAAATCCGCGACAAGCTTGACATCGCGCGGGAAATTGCGTGGATTCGCGCGTGTGAATCGGTCCCGCGCGCAGCAATCAGCCCCGACATACGCCTCGCGCGTCGGGCGATTCGACCGGAAGACCTGTCCGGTGGCGGCGCGCGCGACGATCGGGACCGGCGAGACGGCGGGTCTTGCGTGACCCTGGTCTCCGGGCTGCCCGATTTCCTGCTCTATCTCGGCACCGCGACCGGGCTGATCGGCCTCTACCTGCTGATCTACACCCTCGCCACCGCGCACAACGAGCTCGCGCTGATCCGCCGGGACGTGACGGCCGCCGCCGTCGCGCTGGGCGGGAGCCTCGTCGGCTTCACCCTGCCGCTGGCGGTCGCGGTCTACAACGCGCGGTCGCTGCTCGACTGCCTGATCTGGGGGCTGATCGCCCTGGTGATCCAGATCGCGATCTACTGGCTCGTGCGCCTCGCGGTGCCGGACCTGTCGCGGCGCATCGAGGAGGACCGCGCCGCCGCCGCGATCCTCCTCGGCGCGGCCTCGCTGGCGGGCGGCGTCGTGAACGCCGCCTCGATGACCTACTGAGCGGCCGGTGACGGAGACCGCGCCACGTCCCGAAGCAGCCTTGGACGCAGCCTTGGACGCAGCCTTGGACGCAGCCTTGGACGCAGCCTCCGGCGGGCCCGGGGCCGGCTTCGCCGCCACCCGCCGCGCCAAGCGCTCGGCCGCCGTGTCGCTGGTCCTGGTCGCGGGCGCCGGCGCGGCCGCCCTGACGCTCGGCGGCCTCGACCCGTCCCAGCGGGAGGAGGAGGCGCTCGTCTACGGGACGCTCGGCGCCTGCATCGCCCAGCAGCTGCGCGGCGCCGAGGCCTGCATCGCCGCCTACAAGAGCGCGCAGGAGACCTACGCGGCGACGGCGCCGCGCTACGAGACCGAGGCCGATTGCCAGCGCCACCACGGGACCGGCGGCTGCACCCCGGGCGCGCAGGTCACGGAGGCCGCGCGCGGCCGCTACCTGCCGGTGATGGCCGCCTTCATGATGGGGCGCACGGACGCGCAGGACCTGCCGGTCCAGCCGCTCTACCCGCACGCGCCCGAGGAGGCGCGCGACGAGGCCGGGGCCGCGACGGCCGGGCACGGGGGCGGCTACTGCACCGGTGCGGGCGGGCGGGTCGCCTACGCGGGCGGCGCCTCGCGGGTGCACGTCCCCGCCTCGGTCGCCCGGACCACGAGCGCGACCCCGCGCACGATCAGCCGCGGCGGCTTCGGCGGCACCGGGCGGGCGACGGCGTTCTCCGGGGGCTCGGGCGGCCGCGCGGGCGGATCCGGCGGCGGCTGATGCGCCGCGTGCCGATCCCGGAGCGGCCCGACTGGCGCCAGCACGCCGCGCGGGCCGGCTTCACCTTCCACACGTTCGACGGCGCCCCCTACTGGGACGAGAGCGCCGCCTACGCCTTCGGCCTCGCGGAGATCGAGGACGCCATCGAGGCGCCGAGCGCCGCGCTGCACGACCTCTGCCTCGCCTTCGTGGACCGGGCGGTCCGCGACGCGGCGATCCTCCGCTCGCTGCGGATCCCCGAGCACGCCTGGGACGCGATCCGGGCGAGCTGGGCGCGGCGCGATCCCAGCCTCTACGGGCGCTTCGACTTCAGCTACGGGGGCGACGGGCCGGCCAAGCTCCTCGAGTACAACGCCGACACGCCCACCGCCCTCTACGAGAGCGCGGTCTTCCAGTGGCTGTGGCTGGAGGACGGGCTGGCGCGGGGGCGCCTCCCCGCCGGCGCCGACCAGTTCAACACCCTGCACGAGGCGCTGGTGGCGCGCCTCGCCGCCGTGGCGCCCCCGGAGGGCGTCGCCTTCGCGGGCTTCCCCGACGCGCCGGAGGATCGCGGCACGCTGGCCTATCTCCAGGACTGCGCGCTCCAGGCCGGCCGCCCCGCCCCCTTCCTGCCGGTCGAGGCGATCGGGCTCGACGCGGACGGGCGCTTCGTGGACGCGGCCGGCGCCCCGATCGGCTGCCTGTTCAAGCTCTACCCGTGGGAGTGGATGTTCGCCGACCCGTTCGGCCGCGCGGTCGGCGCGGCCGCGACCCGGTTCCTGGAGCCGCCCTGGAAGGCGGTGCTCTCCAACAAGGGGCTGCTGGCCCATCTCTGGGCGATGGCGCCGGGCCATCCCAACCTGCTGCCGACCTATTTCGAGGCGGATCCGGCCAAGGCCGCGCTGGGCCGGAGCTTCGTGAGGAAGCCCCTCTACGGGCGCGAGGGCGCCAACGTGCTGATCGTGCGCGACGGCGCGGTCGCGGCGCGCGGCGCGGGGCCCTACGGCGGCGCGGGCTACGTGCGGCAGGCGCTGGCGGAACTGCCCGATTTCGCGGGCCGCCGCGCGCTGGTCGGCAGCTGGATGGTCGGCGACCGGCCCGCCGGCCTGTGCGTGCGCGAGTCGGACGGCCTCATCACCACCGACCGGGCCCGGTTCGTGCCGCACCTCATCGATCCGTGACCGGGTCCCGCGCCGCCGCGGCTCGCCGGCCCAGCGCCGCGAGCTCCCGCCGCATGTTCGACCGCGCCGGCCCCTCCAGCTCCGCCCGGGCCCGGTCGGTGGCGAACAGCGGCCGGCCGGATGCGAGGGCCCCCCGCAGGAAGGCCGCGCGCCCCTGCCGGTAGGCGGCCGCGCCCACGACCGGGACGAATTCCCGCGCCACGCCGGCGGCGTAGCCGTCGTAGGCGGCGGGTGCCGCACCCAGGATCGCCATGTCCATGTCGAGGAAGAGCGCGACGTCCGCGGCGAGCGCGGCCGGGAGGCCGTCCGGGACGGCGTGCCGCTCGGTCGCCAGGATCATGGTCTCGGCCGCCGCCAGCGTGGGCGCCGGGACCGCGCCCTCCGGCAGCGCCCGCAGGAGCGCGGCGCTGCGGCGCTCGTTGTCCGCCGCGCCCGGCCGGTAGACGGCGTCGTGGAACCAGATCGCCAGTTCCACCGCGTCGGGATGCCGGACCGTCCCGCGGCGGGCGCGGAACGCCGCCAGCAGCGCGTCGATATGCGCCTGGCCGTGATAGACCCGGTGCGGCTCGGCCAGCCGGGCGCGCAGGTCAGCCAGGATGCGGGGATGGCCGTCGAGCATCGCCCGATCCTCTACCCGATCCGCCGCCGCGGGACGAGGCGGATCGTGCCGAAGGTCCGCGGCGCGGCCTCCGGGCGCCGCGATAGACTTTCCCGGCCTCGACCTCCGGGTCTGCGCGAGATCATCGCCTCGGTACCGATGATCGGTGATGTGATCGCCGATCGCGCCGATAGACGCGTCGCTGTCGATCCGGAGGGATCTATTGGGCGCGAGACACCCGTTGCCGCATCTGGTCTCCGCGCCGGACGCCGGCTACAGGGGCTGAACCCATCCGGAGGATCCCCCGCGCCCATGAGAGCCACGGCCCTGAGAACGACGACTGGGTTGATGCTGGCGGCGCTGCTCGCCGCCGCCCCGGCCCGCGCGCAGGACCCCGCGCAGGACCCCGCCCCGGTGCCGGCGGGGCCGGCGAGCAGGGCCGAGAGCGATCCCGCTCAGGAGACGATCCGCAAGCTCAACGCCTATGTCGGGCTCCTCAACCGGACCCTGCGGGCGCAGGAATCGCTCAGCCGCTATCAGAGCTGGGTCAACATGAAGACCGGCCCGACCGGCCGCGAGCGGACCATCTACGGTCTCTACGGGCTCTACGACGTGCGCGGCGAGATCGCGAAGGCGGAGGCCGCGACGGCGCAGCCGCCCGCGATGCCGGAGCTCGACGGCGCCGTGAAGACCTACATCGCCGCCTACCGGGTGCTCGCCCCGACGGTCACCGAGGCGGAGGGCTACTACGAGCGGCAGGATTACCGCGCGGACAAGATGGAGCAGGGCAAGGCGCTCCACGCCAAGCTCGCCGTCGCGGGGCCGGCCTTCCTGGCGGCGCGCGCCCGGGTCGAGGCCGCGCTGCGGGTCGAGAAGGAGACGAGCGACGCGCTGGAACTCGCCGCCCTCGAGGCGCGGGAGGGCCGCAAGGCGCGCTGGCACGTCGCGAACGTGATGACCGCCTGCCGCAAGGTCATGGACCTGCTGCCCACCGACGCCAAGCCGGTCGTCGACAGGGCGGCCTTCGACGCCGCCCTCGGGCGCTACGCCGTCGCCGTGAAGGACATGGACGGGTACAGCGCCGCCAACCCGAACGCCTTCCACGTGTTCGAGAGCCGGCCGCGCGCGCTCCTGGGCAAGCTGCGCGAGTTCGACGACAAGCTCGCCAAGGCCAGGGGCGACGCCCGGCGCGGCGCCGGGCGCGACGTGACCTGGATCGTGAACGACTACAACATGATGGTGTCGACCGCGCAGACGGCCACGACCTTCTCGCGCTGACCGGGGGCGTCCGGGGGCGTCCGGGCCCCCGTCAGCGGGCGCTCCGGCCCGGTTCCGTCAGCCGCAGCGAGGTCGCGGCCGCGGTGACGGCCGCCTGCCAGCGCGCCTGCTCGGCCGCGGGGTAGCGGACGCGCAGGGTGACGAAGGCGCCGCCGCGGCCGCCCGCCAGCAGGGTCTTCCGGTACAGGATCCCGGCCGCCGTCGTGCAGGAGAGCACGATCCAGCCGGGCTTGCGCGCCGCGTACTCGGGCGGCTGCCGCAGGCAAGTCTTCCGATCCGCGGCCACGACGGCGTCGAGATCCTCGTCGAGCACGGCGTTCAGGCCCGACACCGTCAGGTGCAGGTGGCCGTCGGCCGAGCGGAAGCTCTGCCCGTCACCGTTGTCCGGCGGCGGCTCCGCGACGAGGTCGGCGGGCACGTCGACGGAGAAGCCGAAACGGGCGTTGACCACGTGCCGCGGCGCCGGCGTGTCCGGCAGCGCCCGGCTCCAGTCGCGCCGGACCTGCGCGATCCGCGCGGTGTAGGCCCGCGTCAGGCAGGCCGTGTCCGGGCAGGCGTCGCGAACCCGCGCGCGCCAGCGCGCGTGGTCCTCGCCGAAGGTGTCGACCGTCTGGCCGGTCTCGCCGTCGACCCCGCGCGTCTCGCCGACGATCCGGTCGAACAGGCGCCGGAGTTCCTCGTCCAGCCGCGTCAGGGCGGGGTCGGCACAGATCAGCGTCTCGACCCTGTCCCGGATCCCGGCGCAGTCCGCGGCCGCCCGGGCGACGGGGACGCCGGCGCTGACGCCGAGGCCCAGCGCCAGCATGCGGAACGCCGCCCGCCATCGCGGCGGCCGCGAGATCGGGCGCTCCGCGAAGGGGGCTCTCGGCGCGGCCGCGCTCACAGGCTGTCATCCTCGATCCGGTCGAGCGTCCAGCAGGCCGTTCGGCGGAACGTGTAGGTGATCTGCAGGCCCGTATCGGGCTTGAACAGCTTGACGCGCATCGCGTCGGCCCCCGCGGCGCTCAGCGCCTGTTTCAGGCCGTCCGCCCTCTGCTTCCGGAGGCTCGGCATCAGCGGGAAGCGCAGCGCGTCGGCGCCGAGCATCGTCGTCACGGGCTTCGGTTCGGGCTGGGCCTCGGGATCGATCGCGTCGCTGCGCAGCGGCACGGTGACGAAGGCCTTCTGGACCGCGACGTCGTCGGCGAAGGCGGCCAGGAAGCGCGGGAAGTCCTGCGCGGGACAGGCCGGCGCGGCCCGGGCGCCGACGGTGCAGAGCGCGCCGAGCGCGCCGACGAGGCCCGGTCGGAGGATCGATCGGAGGATCGATCGGAGGATGGGTCGCGGGCTCGGGCGCCCCGGATGGGCTCGGAGATGCACGGAATCCCTCCTGTGGCGGTCTCGAAGTGGTCGGCCGGCCGGCCTGTCGCCGCTCATCGGCCCGTCGTGGTCTTGAGCAGCAGGATGTCGATGTCGCGCCGGGGCACGTAATCCGTCGCGACGCTCTCGAAGGTCGTCGGGCCCGTCTTGCGGACGCCGGTGCCGCAGAACGACACGAGCGTCGCGGGATCCCCCTTGTCGACGGTCAGCGTGAACGTGCCGATCGGCCCGGCCCAGTTGCCGCCGGAGGTGATCACGTAGGACAGGTACTGCTCGAAGGCCTGGATCCCCCGTCCGCCCGCCGCCTCGATCCTGCGGGCAAGCCCCTGGGCCGCCTTCAGGAAGGCGGCGTCCGTGCAGTATTTCCGCGCGTACTCGGCCCGCTCGTCGGCGCCCTCGGTCGGGGTCCCGAACGACAGGCTGGAGAGGCCGCCCAGGCCCGGAACGTAGCTCTGCCGGACGACGACGTCGCGTCCCGCCGGGAAGACCTGCCGGCGCCAGAACTTCGACCTCAGGGTCCAGACCGGGAACAGGCTCGTCGTGCCGTTGCCCATGTCCTGGGCCTCCAGGAGGCCGTCCGCCACGAGGCGGCGGCGCTGATCCGCGCCCAGGGCCGCCAGGGCGGCCTCGGTCGCCTCGACCGTCGGGACGAGGGGGATGCCGAGGCCCTTCAGCCGCCCGGTCACCTCGACCTCCGGCTTGCCGGCCTGCGTGACGAAGGCGCGCTGCTCCACCTGCGACTCGACCGGCCGGCCGTCGACCTCGGTGGTGAAGCGGAGGAAGTTGTCGTGCTTCGGGTCGGCGATGCTCAGCATCGCGTCGGGACCCCCGGAGATGTCGGGCATCGGGAACGCGATCGTCGTCTCGATGTCCCGGTCGGTCAGGTTGTGGAAGCGGTAGGCGATCCGCACCGCCTTCTCGGACAGGAAGAGGTCCTCGGAGACGAGGGCGATCCGGTCCGTCCTCTCCAAGACGAGGCCGCCGGCCGCGAGGGCCGCGACGCTGTCGTCGGCCCGGGCCGGACGCGTCGGGGCCGACGCGAGGGCTGCCGACAGGATCGTCGTCAGGAGCAGGGCCAGGCGCGGGACGCGGGTCGTGGGCGGTGTTCGCACGGCTGTCGGGCTCGCGGGTTGGATCCGTCGGTGCGGGGCGGGGTGAGAACCGGCGCGTCGCCGGTGAGGGATCGGCGAGCGGGTTTCAGACGGCCCGGTCACGCCTCCGGCTCAGTGGCAAGGCGGGTTCGGCAACCGTCGGCCCCGGTGGGAGACGGGCCTCGGTCCGCCGCCCCATGGCGGCGGGCGCTTCGGCGAAGGCGTCATCCGTCGCGGCACACCATCCTCCCCGCGGCGCGCCCTCACGCGCACCGCCGAATCTCCGACGGACCGAACGGAAGCTTTCGGGCAGAGTTGAGGCCGACCGAGCTGCCATGTCGGGTCGCGGCGTCAGGTCGAGGCCGTGATGAAACATCGCCGTCGGCGCTGCGCGCGGATCCTTACGCTCCGCGCGGCGGATGTCCGTCTCTGCCGCCAAGGGGCGATACGGGCGCGAGCGACGCCACGTCCGGCAACGGTCTCTCTCGAAGATCTTCGCTGATGAGCGGTCGAAGTATTTACGTCTCGGTTTTACTGCCGAACCAGACCGGCGTGTCGCGCCCCCTGCACCAGAAATGCTCGAATTCGCTTCGGGTCATTTCGGTCACCGGCACCTCTGAGAACGCGACAACCGTCGAACAATCGATGAGCGACGGACAGGGACTGCCGCTCCTCTCCTCCAGAGCGATGCTGTTTCGCGCGATCCGTCCGTCGGCGAAGATCTCCACGATGCGCAGAACCGCGTCCCGGGCTTTGCTGACTTCGAAGAGGATCCATTCCGGTTCGCCGGCGGGGACATCCGCGTCGGGCCAGCGCCCTCTGATGTAGGCGAGCGCGTCGCGAGACGTCACGTCGGCGGCCCCCGTCACGCGAGCATCGCGGTGGCGAAGCATCGCCCGATCATAGCGCGCCACGCTCCTCCCCGGGGCCGAACCTCGCCCGACCGCGCGCGATTGCGGCGACGGGACCGTTCGGTCTATCGGCTGCCCGGGATGGCCGGCGGCCCCGGGCGCCGGCTCGAGCCGCGACGATCTGCGAGGAGCGCGCCCGTGTCAGCCGAAGACGCCCCGATCGGCCGCTTCCCGATCCCCCGCCTGGAGACGCTGCCGGACGACATCCGCGCGCGGATCGCGGCGGTGCAGGAGAAGTCCGGCTTCGTCCCGAACGTGTTCCTGGTGCTCGCCCACCGTCCGGACGAGTTCCGGGCCTTCTTCGCCTATCACGATGCCCTCATGGACCGACCCAGCAACCTGACCAAGGCCGAGCGCGAGATGATCGTGGTGGCGACCTCGGCCATGAACCAGTGCCAGTACTGCGTGATCGCCCACGGGGCGATCCTCCGGATCCGCGCCAAGGACCCGCTGATCGCCGATCAGGTGGCGATCAACTACCGCAAGGCCGACATCACCGACCGGCAGAAGGCGATGCTCGACTTCGCCGTGCTGGTCAGCCAGTCCGCGCACCAGGTCGGGGAGGCCGCGTTCGCGGCGCTGAGGGCCCACGGCTTCGACGACGCGGATGCCTGGGACATCGCCGCCATCGCGGCCTTCTTCGGCCTGTCGAACCGGCTGGCGAACGTGAGCAACATGCGGCCCAACCCGGAATTCTACGCGCTGGGACGCGGCTGACGGCGCGGCGCCCCGCGCCGAAGAGGCTCCGCGCCGAAGGAGCCCCGCGATCCAGGCTCCGCGATCCACGCTTCGCGTGTCCGCCCGCCCGGTCCGCAGGCGCGGCGCCTGCGGCACCGCCGGATGCCTTGCCGGATACCTTGCCGGAAGCCCCGCCGTGCGACCTGGCGTCGCGCGCGGGGGCGGATGCGATCGCGCCCGCCCTCTGAGCCCCTCCGGAGACCCCGCGGCGCCCGCGCGCGGACGGGGCGCGCCGTCCCGGCCCGTGCTTTAGGCCTATAGGAGCCGCCCGGTTGGACTGTTAACACGCTTTACATTTCGCGGCCGACCCGGTGAGGAGGCGAATCCCGGCTTGAACCTTCGAAGCGGCGCGGCCCAGCGTCTCGACCTGACCGCGTGCGACCGCGAGCCCATCCACATCGTCGGCAGCGTCCAGCCGCACGGGTTCCTGCTCGGCCTCGAGGCCCGGTCCCTCACCATCGTCCAGGCGAGCGCCAACGCCCCCGCGGCGGCCGCGGTCGGGACCGTCCTCGACGCGGCCCTGCCCGACCTCGCGGCCGTCGTCCGCCACCATCTCGAGGGGGCGGAGCCCCAGGACGGCGCCCTCTATCTCCGGACCGTGACGCTGGAGACCGCCGGCCGGCGCCAGGCCTACGAGGTCGCGGCCCACCGGGTGGACGATCTCGTCGTGCTGGAACTGGAGGAGATCGACGCGGCCGCGGCCGAGATCGGCGTCGACGTGCTCACCCCGCGCCTGCGGGCCTTCGTCGAGCGCCTGCAGACCGCCCGCACCGTCGAGGACCTCTGCCAGTTCGTCGCCGAGGACATCCGCCAGATCACCGGTCTCGACCGGGCCCTGGTCTACCGGTTCGACCGCGACTGGCACGGCACGGTGCTGGCGGAGGCCGGCAACGGCGTCCTGCCCTCCTACCTCGACCTGCGCTTCCCCGCCTCCGACATCCCCGTCCAGGCGCGCGAGCTCTACCGGCGGAACCGCCTGCGCATCATTCCCGATGCCGGCTACGTTCCGGTGCCGATCCGTCCGGCCACCACGCCCTCCGGTAGGCCGCTGGACCTCAGCCAGTCGGTGCTGCGCTCGGTCTCGCCGGTCCACGTCGAGTACATGCGCAACATGGGCACGATGGCGTCCATGTCGGTGTCGATCCTCGTGGACGGCGCGCTCTGGGGCCTGATCTCCTGCCACAACCGCGCGCCCAAGCGCGTGCCCCTCCAGGCGCGCAACGCCTGCGACGTGCTCACCCAGATCTTCGCCCTGCAGCTCTCGGCCCGCGAGCGCGGCGCGCAGTCCGAGAAGCGGCTGGCGCTGGGCGCCGTGCAGGCGCGCCTCCTCGCCTTCATGGCCGAGGAGGACAGCTTCGTCGACGGCCTGCTCAACCACCCCGACGACGTCCTGGCCCTGGTGGACGCGACCGGCGCCGCGGTGGTGACGGCGGACCGCTGCCGGCTGCTCGGGGCGACGCCGGCCGAGCGCGAGGTCCGCGCCCTCTACCGGTGGCTGTCCGAGCGCGACGATGCCGAGGAGGTCTTCGTCTCCGAGTCGCTGTCGGAGGCGTTCCCGGCCGCCGGCGCCTTCGCCGACCGGGCGAGCGGCCTCCTGGCGATCTCGGTCTCGAAGAAGTACGCGAGCTACATCCTCTGGTTCAGGCCCGAGGTCGTGCGGACGGTGAAGTGGGGCGGCAACCCCGTGAAGGCGGTCCGGCCCGATCCGGAGGGCGGGCCGGACCGGCTCCACCCGCGCAAGTCGTTCGAGATCTGGAAGGAGACCGTGCAGGGCCGCTCCCTGCCCTGGTCCGACCCGGAGGTGGAGGCCGCCAAGGACCTGCGCGCCTCGGTGCTCGGCATCGTGCTCCGCCGGGCCGAGGAGCTCGCCGCCATGAGCGAGGAGCTGCAGCGCTCGAACAAGGAGCTGGAGGCGTTCTCGTACTCGGTCAGCCACGACCTGCGCGCCCCGTTCCGCCACATCGTCGGCTACGCGAACCTGCTCAAGACCCGCGAGGGCGCCCAGCTCTCCGACAAGGGCCGGCACTACGTGGAGACGATCATCGAGGCGGCCTTCTCGGCCGGCACCCTGGTCGACAGCCTGCTGAGCTTCTCGCAGATGGGCCGGCACGCCCTCAACAAGGTCTGGGGCGACATGAACGCCCTGGTCGAGGAGGTCCGCCGGAAGGTCCTGCGCGACGTCACCCCCGACCGGACCCTGCGCTGGGAGATCGCGCCGCTGGGCCGGGCCTACGCCGACCCGGTGATGCTGCGGCTCGTCATCGAGAACCTGCTGTCGAACGCCGTGAAGTACACCCGCGGCACCCCGGAGGCGGTGATCGCGATGGGCAGCCTCCCGCCCCGGGACGGCGAGGCGGTCTACTTCGTGCGCGACAACGGCGCCGGCTTCGACATGGCCTACGTCGACAAGCTGTTCGGCGTCTTCCAGCGGCTGCACCGGGTCGAGGAGTTCGAGGGCACGGGCATCGGCCTCGCCAACGTCCGGCGCATCGTCGAGCGCCACGGCGGAAGGACCTGGGCCGAGGGCAGGCTCGGCGCGGGCGCCACCTTCTACTTCACCCTGCCCATCCGGGAGGAGGCGCACTGACATGGCGGAATCGACATGGCGGGACTGAAGCCCATCCTCTTGGTCGAGGACAATCCGAACGACATCGAGCTGACGCTGGCGGCGCTCGAGTCGAGCCAGCTCGCCAACGAGATCGTCATCTGCCGCGACGGCGCCGAGGCCCTCGACTTCATCTACCGGCGGGGCGTGCACGAGAAGCGGCAGGTCCAGGATCCCGCGGTGGTGCTGCTCGACCTGAAGCTGCCGAAGGTCGACGGCCTGGAGGTGCTCGCCAAGATCAAGGGTGACCCGGTCACCCGCCAGGTGCCGGTGGTGATGCTGACCTCGTCCCGCGAGGAGACCGACCTCGTGCGCTCCTACGATCTCGGGGTGAACGCCTTCGTGGTGAAGCCGGTCGCCTTCGAGGAGTTCTTCGCGGCGATCAAGGAGATCGGCGTGTTCTGGGCCCTCCTCAACGAGCCGCCGCCGTACCGGGGAGGCTGGCCATCGAACGCGTGATCGGAGCTTCCGCGGGGCCGCTGCGCATCCTCCACCTGGAGGACAGCGACCTCGACGCCGAGCTGATCGAGGCCGAGCTGGAGACCCTCGGGCACCCGGTCGCGATCGAGCGGGTGATGACCCGCGACGCCTTCGCGCGCGCGGCGGTCGCCGGCCGGCACGACCTCATCCTGGCCGACTACGTCCTGCCGACCTTCGACGGCGTGAGCGCCCTCGGCATCGCCCAGGCGCAGTGCCCCGACACGCCGTTCATCTTCTGCTCGGGCACGCTCGGCGAGGACGTCGCCGTCGAGGCCCTGAAGAACGGCGCCACCGACTACGTCGTCAAGCAGCGCCTCGACCGGATGCCGCGCACGATCGTCCGGGCGCTGGCCGAGGCGCGGGCGCGCGCCGACAAGCGCGAGGCCGAGGCCGCCCTGCAGGCGCTCAACGAGACGCTGGAGGTGCGCATCGCCGAGCGGACCCGGGAACTCGCCACGGCGAACGAGGCCCTCCAGGCCCAGATCGTCGAGCGGGAGCGGGCGGAGGACGCCCTGCGGCTCGCCCAGCGCCTGGACGCGGTCGGCCAGCTCACGAGCGGCGTCGCGCACGACTTCAACAACCTGCTGACGGTGATCGCCGGCAACATCGAGTTCCTCGAGAGGGTCGTCTCCGACACCCGCTCGAAGCGCCGCCTCGCCATGATGCGCGGGGCCGCCGAGCGCGGCGCCCGGCTCACCGCGCAGCTCCTCGCCTTCTCCCGGCGCCAGCGACTGGAGCCGACGCCGGTCAGCCTGAACCAGACGGTCGCGTCGATGCGCGACCTGCTGCAGAGCTCGATCGGCGGCGCGGTCCGCATCGAGACGACCCTCCAGCCCGACCTGTGGCCGGCCCTGGTCGACGCCACCCAGATCGAGCTCGTGATCCTCAACCTCGCCATCAACGCCCGCGACGCGATGGCGGTGGGCGGCCGGCTCGCCATCGAGACCGCCAATGTCAGCGTCACCGGGGCGCCGACCCGGCCGGAGCAGCCCGCGCCCGGCGCCTACGTCATGGTGGCGGTGAGCGACACCGGCACCGGGATGACGCCGGACGTTCTGGCGCGGGTGTTCGAGCCGTTCTTCACCACCAAGGAGGTCGGCAAGGGGTCGGGCCTCGGGCTCGCCCAGGTCTACGGCTTCGTCAAGCAGTCGGGCGGCGGCATCCGCATCGACACGGTCGCGGGCGAGGGCACCTCGATCAAGGTCTACCTGCCCCGGGCCGCGGAGCCCGAGGGCGCCGTGCCCCGCCTGCCGGCCGCGGCCGAGGCCGCGCGGACGCACCCGCCCGGGAGCGGTCCCCGGCTCTTGGTGGTCGACGACGACGCCGAGGTGCGCGAGGTGACGACGACCCGCCTGATCGAGGCCGGCTACGCGGTGCGCGAGGCGGCGTCGGGCCTCCAGGCGCTGGCCGCCCTCGAGGCCGATCCGGGCGTCGACCTCGTCGTGATGGACTTCGCCATGCCGGGCATGAACGGGGCCGAGACGGCCCTGGAGGTCCGGAAGCGCTGGCCGGCGCTGCCGGTCCTGTTCGTCACCGGCTTCGCCGACACCACCGCCCTGACCGAGGCCGGCGCCGTCGGCACCGACGCGATCGTGCTGAAGCCGTTCCGGGTCGGGGAACTCGAGGGCAAGGTCGCCGCCACCCTGGCGGCCCGCCCGCCGGCGCAGCTCCGGCTGATCTCGGGCCGCGACAGGAGCGCCTGAGGGGCGTCGCGCTGGCGTTCTCCCGGGCGTTCTCCACACGCCGTGCGGCCGCCGCACGGCGTCCCGGACGGCGCGGGCGCGCCGCCGCGGTTGCGCGGACCCGCCCGCTGGGGCACCGATGGGGCTGTCCTGTCCCGCCGGTTCCTCGCCCCATGTCCGAGTCACGCGCCTGGTCCGATGCCTGAGATCGCCGGGACCGCGCCCCCGGCCTTCCTCGCGGAGGGCGGCGCGATGGGCGCCCGGATGCGCGCCCACGACTGGTCCGGCTCGCCGCTCGGGCCGCCGGACAGCTGGGCACCCTGCCTGCGGGCGACCCTGAGCCTGATCCTGGGATCGCGGTTCCCGATGTTCGTGGCGTTCGGGCCCGACCTCGTCTTCCTGTACAACGACGCCTACGCGGAGATCCTGGGCAGCAAGCATCCCGCGGCGCTCGGCGCGCGCTTCCGCGACGTCTGGCCGGAGATCTGGCCGGAGATCGGCCCGCTGATCGACCGGGCGCTCGCCGGCGCGGCGACGTGGTCCGAGAACATGCCCCTGATCATGAACCGGCACGGCTACGACGAGCCGACCTGGTTCACCGTCTCGTACGCGCCGGTGCGCGACGAGGACGGCCGGGTCGCCGGCCTGCACTGCGCCTGCACGGAGACGACCGGCCGCGTCCAGGCCGAGGCGCGCCTGCGCGAGGCGGAGGCCCGGATCCGGGCGCTCGCCGACCACCTCCCGGGCGGCTACGTCTACCAGCTCGCCATGGCCCCCGACGGCGCCGACCGGCGCTTCCTCTACGTGTCGCAGGGCTTCGAGCGCATGACCGGCGTCGCGGCCGGGGACGTGCTCGCCGACCCGGCCGTCGCCTACGACCTGATCCTGCCGGAATACCGCGCCGCCATCGCCGAGGCGGAGACCGCCGCGATCCGCGACCTCGCGCATTTCGACGTCGCGGCGCCGATGCGCCGGCCGGACGGCACCCGCATCTGGACGCGCATCATCTCGGCCCCCCGCCGCGTCGGCGACACGCTGGTCTGGGACGGGCTGCATCTCGACGACACGGTGCGCCGCCGGACCGAGGAGCAGCTGCGGGAGAGCGAGCGGCGCCTGCGGCTCGCGACCGAGGCGGCCGAGATCGGCCTCTGGGACGTCGACGTCGTCGCCGACACCCTGTACTGGCCGGCGCGGGTCAAGGCGATGTTCGGCATCTCGGCCGACGTGCCGGTCACGATGGCCGACTACTACGCCGGCCTGCATCCCGAGGACCGGGAGGCCACGAGCGCGGCCTACGCCTCCGCCCTCGATCCCGCGCGGCGCGCCGTCTACGACGTGGAGTACCGCACCGTCGGCAAGGAGGACGGCGCCGTGCGCTGGGTCGCCGCCAAGGGGCGCGGGATCTTCGAGGGCGGGCGCTGCGTGCGGGTGATCGGCACGGCGATCGACATCACCGCCCGCAAGCAGGCCGAGGAGGCCCTGCGCGCCAGCGAGGCGCAGTTCCGGGTCCTGTCCCAGGTGCTGCCGAACTTCGTCTGGGCGACCGACCCGGCCGGGGCGGCGGACTGGTTCAACGCGCGCGTCTACGCCTACGCGGGCCGGGAGCCCGGCACCCTCGACGGTGCGGGCTGGCGGGGGATCATCCATCCCGACGATCAGGACCGGGTCGCCGCGGAGTGGCGGGCGGCCGTCCGGTCGCGGGCCGACTACCAGTCCGAGTACCGCCTGCGCCGCGCCGACGGCGCGTATCGCTGGTTCCTGGCCCGGGCGCAGCCGGTCCTGGGCGCCGACGGCGCGGTCACCCGCTGGGTCGGCACCAGTACCGACATCGACGACCAGAAGCGGCTCATGGCCGAGCTCGTGCGCTTCAACCTGACCCTGGAGCAGCGCGTGGCCGAGCGCACGGCCGAGCACGACCGGGTCTGGCGCAACTCGCGCGACCTGCTGGCCGTGGTCGGGGCCGACGGCATCTTCCGCGCGGTCAATCCGGCCTGGCAGACGATCCTGGGGCACGAGCCCGCCGCGGTGGTGGGGCGCAGCTTCCTGGACTTCATCTGGCCCGAGGATGCGGGCGCGACCCAGGAGGCGCTCGAAGCGGCCGCCGCGGCGCGCGACCTGACCGATTTCGAGAACCGCTACCGGCACAGGGACGGTACCCCGCGGCTGATCTCCTGGCGCACCTCCGTCGAGGGCGCGCATGTCTACGCCTACGGCCGCGACGTCACCGCCGAGAAGGCCCAGGCCGAGGCGCTCCGGCACGCCGAGGAGGCGCTGCGGCAGTCGCAGAAGCTGGAGGCGGTGGGCCAGCTCACCGGCGGCGTCGCCCACGACTTCAACAACCTCCTGACGATCATCCGCTCGTCGGTGGACTTCCTCCGCCGGCCGGACCTGGCGGAGGAGCGGCGGTCCCGCTACCTCAACGCCGTCTCGGAGACGGTGGACCGCGCCGCCAAGCTGACCGGGCAGCTCCTCGCCTTCGCGCGGCGGCAGGCGCTGAAGCCCGAGATCCTCGACGTCGGCGCGCGGCTGCGCGGCGTGGCCGACCTCCTCGACACGGTCACGGGCGCCCGCATCGCGGTCGTGACCGAGTTGCCGGAGCAGCCCTGCTTCATCCGGGTCGACCTCAGCCAGTTCGAGACCGCGCTGGTCAACATGGCGGTGAACGCCCGGGACGCCATGGACGGCGCCGGCACCCTGACGCTGCGCCTGCGCTGCGGCGCGGCGCTGCCGCCGATCCGTGGCCATGCCGGCGCCCCCGGCCCGTTCGCGGCGATCGCCCTCGTCGACACCGGCACCGGCATCGCGCCGGACGTGCTGGCGCGGGTGTTCGAGCCGTTCTTCACCACCAAGGAGGTCGGGAAGGGCACGGGCCTCGGCCTGTCCCAGGTCTTCGGCTTCGCCAAGCAGTCCGGCGGCGACGTCGCGGTCGAGAGCGCGCCCGGCCGCGGCGCCACTTTCACGCTCTACCTGCCGCAGGTCGAGCCCGAGGCGCCCTGCGCGGCCGCCGCGGAGGCCGCCGCCCTCGACCCCGGCGGAGCGGGGCAGCGGGTTCTGGTGGTGGAGGACAACATCGAGGTCGGCCGCTTCGCCACGCAGATCCTGGAGGATCTCGGCTACGCGACGACCTGGGCGACCAATGCCGAGGAGGCGCTGGACCAGCTCGGGGCCGACGGCGCGGCCTTCGACGTCGTGTTCTCCGACGTGGTCATGCCCGGCATGGGCGGGATCGCGCTGGCCCGGCTCCTCCGGCGGCAGATGCCGCACCTGCCGGTGGTGCTGGCCTCCGGCTACAGCCACGTCCTCGCCCAGGAGGGGATCCGCGACTTCGAGCTGCTGCACAAGCCCTACTCCGCCGACCAGGTCTCGCGCGTGCTGCGCAAGATCGTCGGCGCGCGGCGGGCGCGGCCGAAGGGCGGCCGGCCCTGAGGGCTGCTCCGAGACCAGCTCCGAGGGAGGCCTGACGCCGCAGCCGGGCGGCGACGGGCCGTCCCGGCGCCATGTTCCCGCAGGCGGGTCCCGCGCGCGGTTGACGCGTGCGGGTGGTGCGCGCAGGTGACGCGCCGCCGCCTCCGGAGGTCGCCATGGACAGGGTCATGTACGCGCTCGTCACCCTGGCGGAGGCCTTGCTCGGCATCTTCGGCGTGCGGACGCTCTACGAGCAGCCCGCCTACACGGTCGTCGAGCGCCTCGACCGCGGGGTCGAGATCCGGTCCTACGCGCCGCGCCTCGCGGTCGAGACCGACGCGCGCGGCCAGGGTGACGGCGACGCCTTCGGGCGGCTGTTCCGCTACATCACCGGCGCGAACCGCGCGGGCGACCGCATCGCCATGACGGCGCCGGTGGAGAGCGGCGGCCAGCGCATCGCCCAGCGCATCGCCCAACGCATCGCCATGACGGTCCCGGTGGAGCAGGCCGGGACCGGCACGATGCGGTTCTTCCTGCCGCGCGCGGTGGCGGCGGCCGGGGCACCGGCGCCGACCGAGCCGGGGGTCCGGCTGGTCGAGGTTCCGGCCGAGCGGGTCGCGGCCCTCCGCTTCTCCGGCCGCCTCACCCCGGAGGCGCGGGCCGCGCAGGCGCGCATCCTCGCGGCGGTCCTGGCGGCGGCCGGCCGCGCGCCGGCGGGCGCGCCCTTCGTCATGGGGTACGACCCGCCCTTCGCGATCCCGTTCCTGCGCCGGAACGAGGTCGCGGTCCGCCTGCCGCCGCCGTGAGGGCCGGACGCCGCCGAACGCGACCGGGCTCGTTGCGCAATTGTCCCGGGACATCCTTCACAATAATCCCGAAGACTTGCGCCGGTCTTCGTGCCTTGTTGTCTGCGTGCAACAGGCTCGATCATTCGGGCCCGCAGGTCGTCCCCGGCAGGGATTAAACAGGATGTGAATTGAGATCCCGACCCGACCCGAGATCAGTGAGGCTCGCGCAGCCGACGAGAAGCGGCGCGTGCCGTGAATCCAGGTTGGGGGAAGATATGCGTGCCCTGCGAGGCAGCTTGATCGCGTCCGTGGCTCTGTTGCCGGGTATCGCGCAGGCTCAACAAGCCGTCACCCTCGGTGAGATCAGCGTCGTCTCGACGTCGCCGGTGGGTGCGGGTGGCGGCAATTCCAGCGGCGCCCAGAATCTCGATACGCTCGCCCAGGCCGCCCCGACCTTGCCGGTCCCGGCCGGCGGGGTGCGCCTGCGCGGCTCCGAGCAGCCGCTCAACAAGATCCCCAGCACCGTCGAGACCGTCACGGCGCGGCAGATCGAGGTCGATCAGGGCTCCGACAACGTGATCGCCACGCTGGCGCGGCGCACCCCCGGCGTGAACCTCAACGATTCGCAGGGCAACGCGAACCGGGTCGACCTCAGCTATCGCGGCTTCACGGCCTCGTCGGTGCAGGGCGTGCCGCAGGGGCTGGCCGTCTACCAGAACGGCGTGCGCATCAACGAGGCCTTCGGCGACGTCGTCAATTTCGACCTGATCCCGCCGCAGGCGATCCAGCGCATCGACGTCGTCACCGGCAACCCGGTCTTCGGCCTCAACGCCATCGGCGGCGCGGTCAACATCCAGATGAAGAACGGCTTCACCTGGCAGGGCACCGAGATCTCGGCCTGGGGCGGCTCGGACGCGCGCACCGCCGGCTACCTCGAGTACGGCAAGGTCTCCGGTCCCTGGAGCTTCTACTTCACCGGCGACGGCCTGAACGACCGCGGCTGGCGCTACCAGAACCCGAGCACGATCGGCCGCCTCTACGCGGATCTCGGCTACCGCTCGCAGGATTCGGAGTTCCACCTGATCGGGCTCGCCGCCCGCAGCTTCTACGGCGCCGCCGCGGCCACCCCGGTGGACTTCACCCATCTCGACCCGCGGGCGATCTTCACCTACCCGCAGACCCAGACGACGCAGGTGGGCACGCTCCAGCTGACCGGCCGGGTCGACCTCTCGCCGACCTGGGATCTGGCCGGCAACGCCTATTACCGGCGCTTCAGCGAGAATTACGTCGACGGCAACCAGGGCAACTTCGAGAACTGCAGCAGCCGCAGCAGCTTCCGGGGCTCCCTCTGCTACCAGGACGACGCGTTCAACGTGAACGCGCCGCCCACCAGCCAGGTGGCGGCCCGCCGGGCCTACGCCAACCAGTTCGCGATCCTCGGCCTGAACAACCGGACGATCCCGTTCGTGCGGAACATCCCGTACGGCACGATCGACACGACCCTGACGGAGGCCGAATCCTACGGCGGCTCGCTCCAGGCCGCCAACCGCGACCGGATCTTCGGCCTGAACAACGCCTTCGTGGTTGGCGGCAGCGTCGACGCCTCCACCTTCGCGTTCAAATCGTCGAGCCAGCTGGGCGTGATCAACCCCAACCTGTCGATCACCACCGACCCGAACAACCCGTATTACGGCACGATCCCGGGCCTCGGCACGCCGGACATCCGCACGCTGGGGGCGATCGGCCTCGCGCCGAGCAATGTCAGCGGCTCGACCCTGTATCTCGGCCTCTACGCCACCGACACGCTGGACGTGACCGACCGGCTGTCGCTGACCGGCGGCTTCCGGCTCAACTACGCCCGCATCCAGACCCGGGACCAGACCGGGTTCGCGCCGGACGTCACCGGCGTGCACGAGTACACCAAGGTCAACCCGCTCGCGGGCCTGACCTACCAGTTCGATCCGGCCCTGAATCTCTACGGCGGCTACTCGGAATCGAACCGCGCCCCGACCCCGCTGGAGCTGTCCTGCTCCAGCCCGACCCAGCCGTGCCTGCTGCCGAACTCGCTCGTGGCCGATCCGCCGCTCAAGCAGGTCACCGGCCGGACCTACGAGGCCGGCTTCCGCGGCGTGATCCCGGCCTTCCTGTCGGGCGGTGCCCTCACCTACAAGGCCGGCGTCTACCGCACTGACCTGAGCAACGACCTCTACCAAGTGGCCGTCGCCGGCAATGCCGCCCGCGCCTACTACATCAACGTGCCCTCGACCCGGCGCCAGGGCATCGAGGTCGGCGCCGAGTACGCGGTCACGCCCGACCTGATGGTCTATGCCAACTACGCCCTGGTCGACGCGACCTTCCAGTTCAACGCGACCCTCTCGTCGCCCAACAACCCGCTGGCGAGCACCGGCGCGGCCGGCGGCGCCGTGGGCGGCGACGTGATCCCGAACGGCGGCATCCGCGTCCGGCCGGGCGACAAGATCCCGCTGATCCCCGATCACCAGATCAAGGCGGGCTTCGAGTACAGCATCACCCCGAACTGGCGCTTCGGGCTCAACGTCTCGGCCTTCTCGTCGTCCTACTACCGGGGCGACGAGTCGAACCTCAACCGCAAGCTGCCGGCCTACTACGTGATGAACCTGACGACGAAGTATCAGGTCACCAAGAACCTGGAGATCTTCGGGCTGATCACCAACCTGACCAACAACCGCTACGCCACGTTCGGCACCTTCGCCGAGACGGGGGCGGTCGCCGGCAACCTGTCGATCAACGACCCGCGGACCACGACCCTGGCGCAGCCGCTCTCGATCTACGCCGGCCTGACCTACCGGTTCGGGGCGGATCCGGTCCCGATGGCGCCGGAGCCGATCATCCGGAAGTACTGATCCCGTCCGCGGGAGGACGATGCGAGGGGCCGCGGGATCCGCGGCCCGTCTTCCGGTCCGCGTCATCGGTTCTCCGCGGCCGAGAGACGAGGCCCGGCATTTCAAACTCAGCCGAGAGACGAGGCCCGGCATTTCAAACTCAGATGAGTGCGGCGGCCGACCCGATCTGTATCCCTGATCGGCCGCCGACGAGGCTTGCGGGCGCTCCCGCCCCGATCATCCCGATCCCGGAGATCCCCATGCCGCGCTACTTCATCGACACCGCCGACCACGTCGACGTCCGGGACGACGAGGGCACCGTGCTGGCGGACCGGGCGGCCCTGCGGGACCTGCTGCGCCGGACCCTGACGGCGCTCCTGCACGACGAGGGCGAGGCGACCGGGGTGAACGACTTCACCGCCCGGGCCTACGACGAGGACGGTCGCCTGGTGATGCGGGCCCGGGCCAGCTTCCACATCGTGGACCCGTAGGGGACGCCCGGCAGGACGTCCCCGCACCCCGGTCAGGCCGCGTCCGGCATGCGGTCGAGGAGCTTGTCGAGGGTGATCGGGTAGTCGCGCACGCGGATGCCGGTGGCGTTGTAGATCGCGTTCGCCACCGCGGCGGCGATCCCCGAGATGCCGAGCTCGCCCACGCCCTTGGCCTTCATGGGCGAGGACATCGGATCGGTCTCGTCGAGGAAGATCACCTCCTGGTGCGGGATGTCGGCGTGGACCGGCACCTCGTAGCCGGCCAGATCGTGGTTGGCGAAGAAGCCGCGCTTCGCGTCGACCGCCAGTTCCTCCATCAGGGCCGCGCCCGTGCCCATGACCATCCCGCCGATGACCTGGCTGCGGGCCGATTTCGGGTTGAGGATGCGGCCCGCCGCGCAGACCGCCAGCATCCGCCGGACCCGCACCTCCGCGGTATCGGCATCCACCGCGACCTCGACGAAGTGGGCGCCGAAGGTCGAGACCTGCTGGGTCTTCGAGAACTCACCGAACTCGATCGCGTCCTCGGCCACGAGCTCCCCGTCCGCGGCGGCCCGGGCGAGCGCGATGGCGCGGTTGCCGGCGCGGACCTCGCCCTCCTCGAACACCGCGTCGGTGGCGTTGAAGCCGAGCTTCTGCGCGACGGCCTCGCGCAGCTTCACGCAGGCGGCGTAGACGCCCGCGGTCGAGGAATTGGCGCCGAACTGGCCGCCCGAGCCCGAGGAGACCGGGAAATCCGAGTCGCCGAGCCTCACCGCCACCTTGTCGAGGGGCACGCCCATCATCTCGGCGGCGGTCTGGGCGATGATCGTGTAGCTGCCGGTGCCGATATCGGTCATGTCGGTCTCGACCGTGACCGTGCCGTCGGCGGAGAGCCGAACCCGGGCGCCCGACTTCAGCACCATGTTGTCGCGGAAGGCCGCCGCCATGCCGTGCCCGATGAGCCACTGCCCCTCCCGGACCTGCCCGGGCTTCGGGTTGCGCCTGGCCCATCCGAACCGCTCGGCGCCGAGCTTGAGGCAGCCGACGAGGTCGCGGTGGGAGTAGCGCAGGTCCGGCTGGGTCGGGACGACCTGCGTGTCGTTGCGGATGCGGAACTCCACCGGATCGAGGCCGAGCTTCTCAGCCATCTCGTCCATGGCGACCTCCAGCACCGCGAGGCCGGGGGCCTCGCCGGGGGCGCGCATGGCGTTGCCCTCGGGCAGGTCGAGCCGGGCGAGCTTCATGGCGGTCAGGCGGTTCGCCCCCGCGTAGAGGTACTTGGTCTGGTTCACGGCCGTCTCGGGATCGCCCTCCGGCAGGTTGCCCGAGACGCTCTCGTGCGCGATCGCCGTGATGGTGCCGTCCCGCTGGGCGCCGATCCGGACCCGCTGGATCGTGGCCGGGCGGTGCGTGGTGTTGTTGGCGATGAGCGGGCGCGTCAGCGCCACCTTCACGGGCCGCCCGGTGGCCTTCGCGGCGAGCGCCGCCAGCACCGCGTCGGCGCGCACGAACAGCTTGCCGCCGAAGCCGCCGCCGACATAGGGCGCGTCGAGCCGGACCTTGTCCTTCGGCAGGCCCAGCATCTTGGCGAGGCTGCCGTGGCCCCAGCCGATCATCTGGTTGGCGGTCCAGAGCGTGACCCGGTCGCCGTCCCAGGCCGCCGTCGTGGCGTGCGGCTCCATCATGGCGTGGCTCTCGTCGGACGTCGTGTAGCTCGCGTCGAGCGTCACGGGCGCCTGCGCGAAGGCGCCCTCGAAGTCGCCGGTCCGCTCCTCGCCGTTGCCGCCGCTGCCCTCGCCGCTGTCGGCCGGGACCGGCGCGGCGGTCTTCGCCGCGGTGGCGAGGTCGAACGCACCGGCCTCGGGGGCGTACGCGACCGTCACCAGGAAGGCGGCCGCCCGGGCCTGCTCGAAGGTCTCGGCCACCACGACGGCGATCGCCTGATGGTAGTGCTGGATCACGTCGCCGCCGAACAGGTGGGCGACGTTCATGACGCCGCGCTCGATCCGCGGCGTGTCGAGGGTGGTGACGACCCCGATGACGCCGGGCGCCTGCCGGGCCGAGGCCGTGTCGATGCTGCGCACCCGGCCCTTGGCGATGGCGGAGCCCAGCACGTAGCCGTAGGCGGCGTCGGGGGCCGCGTCGTGGCGCTCGTACGCGTAGGGCGCGGTGCCGGTGGTCTTGTACTTGCCGTCGATGCGGTCGGTGGGCAGGCCCACGACCTTGAGGCGGTCGATCGGGTTCGGGCCGGCGGCGGTGTCGAACTTCATGGCTCAGGCCCTCGCTTGGTTGAGCGCGGCGCCGAGGGTCCGCTCGGCGAGCTTCAGCTTGTAGGCGTTCTCGTGGGTGGGCTCGGCGTCGGCGAAGACCCGGTCGGTCACGGCCCGGGCGCCCTTCGGCAGGTCGGCCTCGGCCGCCTCGACCCGCCAGGGCTTGTGGGCGACGCCCCCGAAAGCGACGTGGCCCGTGCCGTCCTTGCCCAGGATCGCCGCCACCGAGACCAGCGCGTAGGCGTAGGAGGCGCGGTCGCGGACCTTGCGGTAGATGTGCGTGCCGGCCACCGGCTTCGGCAGCGTCACCGCGGTGATGAGCTCGCCGGGCTCGAGATTCGTGTCGCGCGACGGGTCGTCGCCCGGCAGGCGGTGGAACTCGGCGATCGGGATCTTCCGCGCGGCGCCCTGGGCGTCGATCGTCTCCACGGTGGCGTCGAGGACGCGCATGGCCACCGCCATGTCGCCCGGATGCGTGGCGATGCAGGCCTCGCTGCCGCCGATCACCGCCAGCTGGCGGCTCACGCCGTCGAGCGCCGAACAGCCGGAGCCCGGCTGGCGCTTGTTGCAGCCTTGCGCGGTGTCGTAGAAGTACGGGCAGCGGGTCCGCTGCAGCAGGTTGCCGGCGGTGGTCGCCTTGTTGCGCAGCTGTCCCGAGGCGCCGGCGAGCAGCGCGCGGGCGAGGACCCCGTAATCGGCGCGCACTCGCGGATGAGCCGCGAGGTCGGTGTTGCGCACCAGGGCGCCGATGCGCAGGCCGCCCGCCTCGGTCGGCTCGACCGCGTCGAGGCCGAGGCCGTTCACGTCGACGAGGTGGCGCGGGGTCTCGATCTGCAGCTTCATCAGGTCGAGCAGGTTGGTGCCGCCGGCGATGAACTTGGCGTCGGGCGTGGCGGCGACGGCGGCGGCGGCTTCGGCGGGCGTGCCCGGGCGCTCGTACGTGAAGGATTTCATGCGCGGCTCCCGGCGACTTCGGTGATCGCCTCGACGATGTTGGAATAGGCGCCGCAGCGGCAGAGGTTGCCGCTCATGCGCTCGCGGATCTCCGTCTCGGTCACCTGCGGGGCGGCGCCGAGATCCGCCGTGACGTGGCTCGGGATGCCGGCCCTGATCTCCTCCAGGACGGCCACGCCCGAGCAGATCTGGCCCGGCGTGCAGTAGCCGCACTGGTAGCCGTCGTGCTTGACGAAGGCCGCCTGCATCGGGTGCAGGCTGTCGGGTTGCCCGAGGCCCTCGACGGTCACGATCTCGGCGCCCTGGTGCATGATCGCCAGCGTCAGGCAGGCGTTGATGCGCCGCCCGTCGACGATCATCGTGCAGGCGCCGCACTGGCCGTGATCGCAGCCCTTCTTGGACCCGGTGAGGTGCAGGTGCTCGCGCGCGGCGTCGAGCAGGCTGGTGCGGGTGTCGAGTTCGAGCGTGCGCCGCTCGCCGTTCACCGTGAACGTGACCGTGGCGAGGACCGGTGCGTCGGTCCGCGCAGGTCTGGCGCCCCGGTCCTGGGGCACGGCTTCAGCGCTCACCATCAAGTCTCTCTCCGATTCAGATCAAAGGCGCGGACGGGATCGCGGTCTCCGGGGCCGGCGGCCCCGTCGCGGGCGGGCCCCCGGCGGGACATCCCGGAAACACCGACACCCTGGATTGGCTCCAAGGTAGAGCCCGCCCCCGCGCTCGTCAGGGGGGCCGCGCGGCCGGGGCACGAATAATGGGGCGGTCCGCGCCGGGGCGCGCCCAAACGAAAGGGCCGACCCGAAAGCCGGCCCCGATCCTCGCGCCGCGGACGCGCCTACTCGGCCGCGGTCATCTCGGCGGTGTAGTGGCCGCACCAGTCCTGAGCGGCGACCACCGGCCAGAGGCCCTTCGACTCGGGCGCGGGCTGGCTGACCGGCGGGTTGAAGCGGCACAGGCCGGCATCGTTCTGCGCGACGGCGCCGTTGCCCTTGTGCTCGTCGAAGAACCGGCAGGTCTCGCACTTGGCGTTCATGGTCGGGCTCCTGTGAGGCCGGCGGCCCCGGGGGCCGCCCCGGCGAGGGACGAGAGCTTGGACCTTAGAAGTGATCCAATCTGCGGGGCCAACGTCGGAAAGATCCGGCGGGTTCCCGGCCGCGGCGGGGGGCGAGCCCGCTCAGCCGGCCGCCGCGAAGACCGGCTCGGCCGGAGCGGCGGCCCCGGCGGGACCGCCGACCGCGTCGGCATAGTCGGTGATCGGGCGCGGTCTGCCGAACAGGTAGCCCTGCATCTCGCCGCAGGCCTCCTCGGTCAGGAACTTCATCTGCGCGTGGGTCTCGACGCCCTCCGCGACGACGCCCATCCCGAGACTGCGGCCGAGGCTGAGCACGGCCCGCACGATCACGGCGGCCTGGGGCCCGGTCCCGAGCTGCGCCACGAAGGAGCGGTCGATCTTCAGCTTGTCGAACGGGAAGGCCTGGAGGGTCGCGAGCGACGCGTAGCCGGTCCCGAAATCGTCCATGCTGATCCGGATGCCGTAGCTCTTCAGGCGGCGGAGGATGCCCACGGCCCGGGCCATGTCGTTGATGATGATGCTCTCGGTGACCTCCAGCTCCAGGCGGTCCGGCGACAGGCCGGTCTCCGCCAGGATCGCCAGGACGGTCTCGGGCAGGTCGGGCTTCTGGAACTGGCGGGGCGAGAGGTTGACGGCGACCTTGAGGGGCTGCGCCCACTGGGCGGCCTCGCGGCAGGCCTCGCGCAGCACCCAGTCGCCGAGCGCCACGATCAGGCCGGTCTCCTCGGCGAGCGGCACGAACAGGTTCGGCGAGACGCTGCCGCGCACAGGGTGGGTCCAGCGCAGCAGCGCCTCGAACCCGACGAGCGCCCCCGTGTAGCCGTCGACCTGCGGCTGGTAGTGCAGGCTCAGGGTGTGGTCGTCGAGGGCCTGGCGCAGGTCGCGCTCGAGCACCCGCCGCTCCTCGGCCTCCTCGTCCATGGCGGGGGTGAAGGTCCGGTACGTGCCGCGGCCCTCGGCCTTGGCCCGGTAGAGGGCGAGGTCGGCGCGGCGGTACAGCGGCTCGGCATCCGTCCCGTGCTCGGGGGCCAGCGCGATGCCGACGCTGAGGCCGACGCCGACGCGGTGCCCGCCCACGCTGAACGGGCTCTCGAACAGCGCGATGAGGCGCTCGGCCAGGGCGCCGGCCTCGGCCGCGCCGCCGGCGGCCAGCACGGCGAACTCGTCGCCCCCGAGCCGGGCCACCGACCCGTCCCCCGCCACCCCCCGCAGGCCCGCCGCCACGCGCCGGAGGAGCTCGTCCCCGGCCTGATGGCCGAGGCTGTCGTTCACGCTCTTGAAGCCGTCGAGGTCGAGGTACAGGACCGCGCAGGCACCGCCGCGCTGGACGATGTCGGCGAGGCTGCGTTCCAGGGTCTCGTGGAACAGCGCCCGGTTCGGCAGGCCGGTCAGCACGTCGTGGCGGGCGAGGCGCGCCACCTCGGCCTCGGCGGCCTTCCGCTTGGTGATGTCGGTGAAGGTCCGCACGAAGCCGCCATCCGCCAGGGGCACGGTGCGGATCTCCAGCACGAGGCCGTTCGGCCGCGCCCGCTCGTGGACCTGCGTCTGGCCGGCCTCGCCGCGCTCGATCCAGGTCCGGACCGCGCGCTCCGGGCGCCGGCGCCCGCGGCGGCCCGCCTCGTGGCGCAGCACCGCCCGGTAGCTCGGCCGCGCCTGCATCATCGCCCGGGGCAGGTCGAGGAGCGCCAGCGCCCGCTCGTTGCAGACCCGGACCACGCCGCCCGCGTCGACCATGATGAGGCCCTGGTCCATGCTGTCGAGGGTGGCGTCGAGGAGCAGGGTCTTCTCGCGCAGCATGCGGCCCTGCCGGGCCAGGGCGACGTTGATCCGGCGCAGGTGGTCCAGCATCAGCGTCAGCGCCGCGAAGGCCAGGATCACCGCCATGATGCCGGCGATGCCGCCGGCCAGGACGCCCCGGGCGAGGCCGAGCTGCGGGACCGCCAGGGCCGGGTCCGGCACCACGCGGGCGGCCGCCATGGCCAGGAAGTGCAGGAGTGCGATGGCGAGGGTCAGGACGGTCGCGGCCGCGAGCCGGGCCCGCGCGCCCGCGCTGCCGACATGGATGGCCATGCCGGCGGCCGCGAGCCCGCAGCCCGCCGCGATCGCCGTGGCGGCCATGGCGGGGTCCCAGGTGAAGTGCCCCGGCAGCCGCACGCCGGCGATGCCGAGGAAGTGCATGCAGGCGATGCCGATCCCGAGCACGAGGCCCGCCCCCGCCCCGGCCCAGCGCGACGGCGTGGCCCGGGCGAACAGGAAGGCCGCGGTCGCGGCCCCGATCGCGACGATCAGCGAGAGCAGGGTCGTGCGCGGCTCGTAGCCCAGCACCACGCCGGGATCGTAGCCCAGCATGCCGATGAAGTGGGTGCTCCAGATCCCGGCGCCGATCGAGAAGCCCGAGGCCAGGAGCCAGACCGGCCCGTGCCCGTCGGCGCGAACCTGGACGCGCTGCTCGAGCTTGAGGGCGACCGCGCAGGAGATCCAGCACAGGCAGGCGGCCAGGGCGACCACCCAGCCGGTATGTTCCTCGGTCAGGCAAGCGAACGCGCGATACATCGAGGTGCCCCGCCCATCTGCGACGGCCGGAACCTTAACCCGCGGATACTAATCAGAAGTTGCATGACGGCCGATCGCGATCCGGAGCGCGCGTGAGGGCGCGGTCGTCGGGGCGTCGTCGCCCGGCTGTCCGGCAGGGGATCCTGGAGATCAGGAGTTGTATCTTCGGGCGCCGCGACGGGCCGCGCGTCAGCCGCGCCCGTCGCCCCGGACCTCGACGGGCCGCGCCGCGAAATCCGTCAGCAGCTCCTGGAGCTCGTCCTCGTGGACGAGGCGCGCCGCCTCCTCGGGCGGGAACCATTGCAGCGTGCGCTGCGCCTGTTCCGGCCAGCGCTCGTGCTGGGCCTCGACCCGCAGCGGATAGACGCGCACCATGCAGGGGAAGGCGCGGCCGTGATCGAAGCGCTTCTGGTAGTGGTACCGGCCGACCGGGTTCGGGGCGATCTGCCCCTTGAGCCCGGCCTCCTCGTAGGCCTCCCGCGCGGCGGCCTGATGGGCCTTGCGGCCGGCCATCGGCCAGCCCTTCGGGATGATCCAGCGCCCCGTATCCCGCGAGGTGATCAGCAGGACCTCGATCCGGCCGTCCGCGCCGACGCGAAACGGCAGGGCCGCGACCTGCTTGAGCGGTTTGACCTGCGCCTTCCGGAGCAGCTTCTTCAAATTCGGCCGCTTGGATGCCGTCTTCAGCGCTGACCTCGGGGGCGAAGGGGGGCGGGATTTCTGATGATGCTTCTGCAAGCGCAGGACTCCTCACGCTTTTACATAAGTTTAACACGCTCCCATTGCAGCCCGCGCGCATGGGCACCGAGCCATGCCTGTAACGCTGTGCTCGTTCCTGCCAGCCGGCTTGTCTCGGGCCGGCTTGTCCGCGAAGACTGTGGCGTCAAACGTCCACGAGGCGCCGCATGGCTGTCGAGATCGAGCGCAAGTTCATCGCGAACCCGACAGTCCTGGAGCTGTGCCGGGCGGGGACGCCCCTGGTCCAGGGCTATCTCTTCACCGACGCGGCCAACACGATCCGGATCCGCCAGGCCGGCGAGCGGGCGCTCATCACCTGGAAGAGCCCGCGCCGCGGCACCAGCCGGGACGAGATCGAGTTCGCCATCCCCCCGGAGGACGGCGCCGCGCTCCTCGCCACCGTGCCGCCCGGCCGGCGGCTCGAGAAGACCCGCTACCGGGTCGCGCATGCCGGGGCGGTGTGGGACGTCGACGTGTTCGGCGGGGGCCTCGCGGGGCTGATCCTGGCCGAGATCGAACTGGAGCGGGAGGACCAGCCGGTGGTGCTTCCCCCGTGGGTCGAGCGCGAGGTCACCGGCGACGCGCGCTACCGCAACTCGCGGCTGGCCGCGGGGCCGATGCCGGAGCGGCGGGTGGCCTAGAGCCCCGCCGCGCCCGGCGGATCCGTCCGGTCGAGCATCCGGGCGCGTGAACATCCGGGGACGGCCGCCGTTTTAACGGCATGACCCGGACCCTCATCAACTGGACGCGGGACGAGACCGCCGGCGCGCCGCTCCCGCGGTTCGTCGGCCGGATCGGGGCGGTCGTCGTGGGGATCTGCGCCTAGGACGGGTCGAGCCGGTTCTGGACCTGGTGGAGCCCGCGGGCCGAGACATCTGGGGCCAGGGCCAGGACGCCGAGGGCGCCCGGCAGGGCCGCGCGGCTTGGCTGCGCGGCGAGCTCGAGAATTTCACGCCGTTCTTCACCTGCCGGCGCGGGCCGCGGCGGGCGCGGCCGGGCCGTCAGAGCGGATCAGCGCATGAAGTGCGGCAGGCGCCGTTTCCAGCGCTCGCCGAGCCGCAGCTCGTTCGTCCGCCGCCCCGCCGAAGACCGCCCCGCCGAAGACCGCGGCGACGGGCCCGGACCGGGCGCGGCCGGTGGGCTCTGGGCGGGCGCCTCGTCGACGGGCGGGTCCGGAGGCGCGACCGGGCGCGGCGGCGGGGCCGTCTGCTCCTGCGGACGCGGCGCGGCCGCGCGCGGCCGTCCGCGCCGCGCCCGCGGCGCCGGGACGGTCTCGGCGGCGGGTTCCGCCCCGACATCGCCGGCGGCCTCGAGGGCCGGCTCGAGGGCCGGCTCGACCGGGACCTCGAACATCGGCATGAGGCTCGGCAGGACGCGGCGCGCCGGTGCATCCGGCACCTTCCGCTCCGGGCGCGGCGCCGGCATCGCCTGCGGGGCGGGCGCGGGTGCGGGCGGCTCGAGGGCAGCCTGCGCCAGTTCCGGCCACAGGATCTTGTCCGGGCGCGGTCGCGCCTCGGTGGCAGTCAGCGATGTGCGGGCCGAACGAGTCTGCTTGACTTCGACCATGAACGGTCGCGCGCTGCGGCGCTTCATGTAAGATGATCCTTGGAAGCATTCGAACCGGCACTTCGGCCGAACGAACGCGCCGAGGTTAAGCCTGATCTCGGCCATTGTCCAGAAAGACGACGTCGTACTGGTCAAATTTCTCTTTAGTCGAGATCGGCCGCGGTCCTTTCCAGGCCTCGGGTCGTGAAACGGAAGTCGTGTTCGCTCCAGCTCCGCCCGGGTACGGGGTGATCTGCTGCGGGACGGGCGTCGCGCGCGATCAGATCTTCCGGGATCAGGCGGCCTGCGCCTGCCGCGGCGCGGGCGCCGGGCGGCGGCGCAGGGGACCGGGCGCCCCGAACAGAGACTGGTACAGCGCGGCCGGGGTCCGGGCCTCGCCGCTGCCGTCCGTGATCGTCACTTCGGCCATGCCGGCCGCGATCAGGCTCATGCCCTGATCCAGGGCGGTCAGGACCGAGGCGTGCTGGTAGGCGAACCGGCGCGCGGACAGGCGTGCGGTGACGGTGAAGTGCATGACGACGATCCCGGAAATCCGGACCCCGCCGGGGTCGGGACGGCAACGGCGCGCGCGGCGCGCTCAGGTGAGGACGGGGCTCCGGCGCCGCTGCCGGCATCCGGTCCCGCACCTGATCGCCGCTGATAAAGTCGTTATCTTGACGAAAGCTTGTTCATCCCCGCTTTGCTCGCGACAAGGCGGGTCATCGACGGCACGAGTCCAGTGTTTGCCGGGGCGCCTTCGCCGTCGGGCTTCAGTTCAGGAGCCGGCGCCGCTCCGCGACCTGCCGCCGGGCCAGATGCCGCCCCAGCGCCAGCAGCAGCGCGTCCGCCTCGGCCTTCAGGGCCGGATCGCCCAGCGCCGCGACGGCGTCCTGCGCGGCGAGGGCGTGCTCGACCGCCCGGTCCAGGGCCGTCTCGCCGATGACAGGCGCGGTCGCGCCGCCGGTCTCCGCGCGCTCCCTCAACCCCGTGATGTCCACGAGGATCCCGCGCCCGCCCGTCGGCCGGCCGGCCGGATCGCGGGTGAACCGGCCGCGCGCCAGGACCCAGCGCGTCCGGCCGTCGACGGAGATCACCCGGTACTCGGCGATGTAGGAGTTCCCCGCCGCGACGCTGCGGCGGATCAGGCCGACGACCCGGTCGCGGTCGTCGGCGTGGATCGCCCCCTCGTAGATTGCCAGCGGGATGCCGGCTTCCGCCTCGATCGGGTCGACCTTGAACAGGAGCGCCACCAGGGCGTCGACCCGCACGCGGTCCGTCGCGGGATCCCACGACCAGTGCCCGATCATGTCGGCGGAATCGAGCGCGATCTGGAAGGCTTCGAGACAGGTCTGACCGACGGGCGCGTTGGTCTTGGGCATGGCGGGATACGTGTGCGGTTCCGGGCCGGTCGATCTACGGGGGCGGTGGCTGCAACCTCAAGAGTTTCTTGACGCTTTCATGCAACTGTTGCGTGCTGGCCACTCGCTTCCCAATGGTCTTCTGTATTATGAATGCTTAGGCGCCCGCGCGCCGGAGCCTGACCGCCGATGGGATCGAAATCACCTGTCCAGGGCAGACCCTCCGGGGATGCGGCGCCCGAGGACGACCTGCTCGAGCGCTCCGCCCTACCGCACGCGCCGGCTTCCGGGCGGCTGCTGCGGCGGATCGCCGACGCGCTGCAGGTTCCGGCCGCCTCCCTGTACGGCCCGCGGGGCCCTGAGCGCGACGCGGGCGGCCGGGCCGACGAGGCGGACGCCCTGCTGAACGCCTACAGGCGCATCGACGATCCCGAGATTCGCCACCGCGTCCTGGCCCTCGTGCAGGATCTGGCGGCGGCAGGCTGACCGGCGGGCCCGTGATGCGCTTGGCCCGCCCCGTGCTACCCTGGGCTGGATTGCAACGCTCGGGCGAGTCGGCATGCTGAACAGACGATCCTTCATGGCCCTGTCGGGTGCCGCGCTCGCGGCCCCCGCCCTGGCACAGGGCAGCGCCGCCCGGACGCTCAAGTTCATCCCGCAGGCCGACCTGACGGTGCTCGATCCGATCTGGACGACCGCCTACGTCACCCGGAACCACGGGCTCGCCGTCTTCGACACGCTCTACGGCACCGATGCAGCCTACGCCGCCCAGCCGCAGATGGTGGCGGGCCACACGGTGGAGCGCGACGGCACGCTGTGGCGCCTCACCCTGCGGTCCGGGCTGACCTTCCACGACGGCAGCCCGGTGCTGGCCCGCGACTGCGTGGCCAGCGTCGCGCGCTGGGGCAAGCGCGACGCGATGGGCCAGACGCTCATGGCCTACACGGACGAACTCTCCGCCCCGGACGACCGGACGATCCAGTTCCGCCTGAAGAAGCCCTTCGCGCTCCTGCCGGACGCGCTGGGCAAGGTCGGCTCCTCGATCTGCGCCATCATGCCGGAGCGCCTCGCCAAGACCGACCCGTTCACGCAGGTGACCGAGATGGTCGGCAGCGGCCCGTTCCGCTTCAAGGCGGACGAGCGCGTGGTCGGCGCCCGGGTGGTCTACGAGCGCTTTGCCGGCTACGTCCCCCGCGAGGGCGGCGCGCCGCAATGGACCTCGGGCCCGAAGCGTGTCCACGTCGACCGGGTCGAGTGGAACGTCATCCCCGACCAGGCCACCGCCGCCTCGGCCATGCAGACGGGCGAGATGGACTGGTGGGAGCAGCCGCCGGCCGATCTCGTCCCGACCCTCGGCGGGCTGACGACGCGGATCACCGATCCGACCGGCCTGATCGGCTGCCTGCGGATGAACCAGCTCCAGCCGCCCTTCGACAATCCGGCGATCCGGCAGGTGCTGCTGAAGGTCGTCGACCAGACCGACTTCATGCAGGCGGTGACCGGCACCGATCCCAAGCTGATCCACGTGCCGACCGGCTTCTTCTGCCCGGGCCTGCCCATGGCGAGCGATGTCGGCCTCGACGCCCTGACGAGCAAGCGCGACTACGCGGGCGCCAAGGCGGCGCTGGCGGCGGCCGGCTACAAGGGCGAGAAGGTGGTGCTGATGGGCGCCTCGGACTTCCCGAGCCTGAAGGCGCTCGCCGACGTGGCGGCCGACATGCTCACCCGCGCCGGCTTCAACGTCGACTACCAGGTCATGGACTGGGGCTCGGTGGTGCAGCGGCGCGCCAAGAAGGAGCCGGTCGCCCAGGGCGGCTGGAGCGCCTTCTGCACCTTCTGGGCGGGGCTCGACCAGGCGAATCCCGCGGTCAGCGCCTTCCTGCGCGGGACCGGCCAGAGCGCCGCGATCGGCTGGCCCACCAGCGAGAAGATCGAGGCGCTGCGGGACCAGTGGCTGGACGCGCCGGACACCGCCGCGCGCAAGCGGCTGGCGGGCGCCCTTCAGCAGCAGGCCTTCGTCGACCTGCCCTACCTGCCCCTCGGCCAGTACTTCAACCAGACCTCGTACAAGCCGTCCCTGACCGGCGTCCTCGACGGCGTGCCGGTGTTCTGGAACGTCAAGAAGGGCTGAGGGCGACGGTCGAAGGCGGTGGGGGCGGACGAGAAGCGCCCCCTCGTCCGTCTCGGCGCGCGCCGCGAAGCCATCCGACGGCGGCCCGCCCGCAGGTGGCGGGCTGCCCCGCGCGTCGCCGCCCCGGTGCGATATCCGGCCCGGCGCTCTCCGACGATCTCTTCGACGACCTCTTCGACGGTATCCTGACGGACGAAGACGCCGTCCCACGTCGACAGATCCGCCCGGTTGAAGCCCGGCGGCGCTTCCCAGCCGCGGCGGCCGCGGGTTAAGCAGGGTCGGCACAGGTCACAACCCAGAGATGACCGGCCCGCGAGGAAGCCCGAGACGACGCGCCTGCCCGCCGCCCGCGCGGCGGCGCCCGGCATCGTCCCGCCCCGCGCGGGCCCGGCCCTGACCCGGAGACGTGACCTGGATCGACCCGGACCCCCGCGGGGGCCGGCCCGACCCCCGACACGCCGCGAGGACAGGCCCGATGACAGGCTCCCCGGACGAGGCCGCCCTGGAACGCTCGGCGATGCGCAGGATCAGCTGGCGGCTCGTGCCGTTCCTGATCCTCGCCTACTTCGTCTCCTTCCTGGACCGCGTGAATGTCGGCTTCGCGGCGATCCAGATGAACCACGATGTCGGCCTGTCGGCGACCGTGTTCGGCTGGGGCGCCGGCATCTTCTTCCTCGGCTACTTCCTGATGGAGATCCCCAGCAACCTGATGCTGGAGCGCTTCGGGGCGCGGCTGTGGATCGCCCGGATCATGGCGACCTGGGGTCTGATCTCCGCCGCCATGGCGCTGGTGCAGGGGCCGTGGTCGTTCATCGGCCTGCGCTTCCTGCTGGGGCTCGCCGAGGCCGGCTTCTTCCCCGGCGTGATCCTCTACCTCACCTACTGGTTCCCCTCCGCCTACCGGGCGCGGATCATCGGGATCTTCATGATCTCGATCCCGATCTCGTCGTTCCTGGGATCGCCGATCTCCGGCGCGCTGCTCAACGTGACGGGGTTCGGCCTCGCCGGCTGGCAGTGGCTGTTCATCCTCGAGGGCCTGCCGGCGGTGGTCCTGGCCGTCGCGGTCCTGTGGTTCCTGCCGGACGGGCCGCGGGACGCGGCGTGGCTGCCGGCGGCCGAGCGGGACTGGCTGGAGCGGCAGCTCCGGGCCGAGGCGGCGCGCAACACCCGCCGCGGCCAGCCCGCGAAGCCGCCGCTCTGGGACATCCTGCGCGACCGGCGGCTCGCCCTCTTCGCCGCGATCTATTTCGGCTCGACGGCGAGCAGCTACGGGCTGTCGTTCTGGACGCCGCAGATCGTCAAGAGCTTCGGCCTCGGCAACGTCGAGACCGGGCTCCTGAACAGCATCCCGTACGGGTTCGCGTCCCTGGCGATGGTTCTCTGGGGCCGGCACAGCGACCGGACGGCCGAGCGGCGCTGGCACCTCGCGCTCTCGTTCCTGATCCTGGCGCTGGGGCTCACGGGCGGCACGGTCCTGTCGGAGCTCGGCCCGGTCGTGGCGGCGCTGACGATCGCCGCCATGGGCGTCTACATGCTGAAGGGCCCGTTCTGGGCGCTCGCGACCGAGCAGATGCCGCCCGCCACGGCGGCGGCGAGCATCGCGGCCATCAACGCGGTCGGCAATCTCGGCGGCTTCCTCGGCCCGTACCTGATCGGCGCGATCAAGGACGGGACCGGCAGCTTCACCCTGAGCCTCCTGCCGCTCGTGGTCTTCGCCCTGCTCTCGGCCGCCCTGTCGCTCGTGCCGGGCCGCGCCCCGCGTCCGGATCAGGGAGCGCCGCGGCCGTCGGCCGTCTGAGCCCGGCCCGGCGGCGAACCGGGCGCCGGGCGCGCCGGTTGGCCCGGTACAGCCGCCGCCCGGAGCGGGGCCGATCCGGACCGGATCGGGGCCCGCGGGCCGGGCGCGGCGATGAGCGGGAGCCGGACCCATGAAGCTCGACGACGCCTTGCGGGACGCCATCCTGGCGGAGCTGACGCGCCAGGCCGAGGCGGAGGATCCCGCGCCGCAGGTCGACCTGTCGGAGCCGGGCTACGCGCGGATCTCGGGGCGGATCGACCTCGAGGCCCTGCTGATGGTGATCGCCGGCGCGGTCGCCGGCGGGCCGTGACCGAGGCGCCGCCGGGAGATCGCCGTGCCCCAGCTCAACGCCATCCTGGAGACGGCGCTGTACGTCGCGGACCTCGACCGCGCCGAGGCCTTCTACCGCGACACGATGGGATTGCGCTGCCTCTTCACCGACTTCCGCATGCGCGCCTTCGACGTCGGCGGCCGCGGCGTCCTCCTGCTCTTCGCGGAGGGCGGGTCCCTGCAGCCGATCGAGACGCCGGGCGGTCTCATCCCGCCCCATGACGGCCACGGCCCGGCCCATATCGCGTTCTCGATCGACGCGGCCGCCCTCGCGCCCTGGGAGGATCGTCTCGCGGCTGCCGGCGTGGCCGTCGAGGGCCGCACGCGCTGGCCGCGGGGCGGCGTCAGCGTCTACTTCCGCGACCCGGACGGGCACCTGCTCGAGCTGGCCACCCCCGGCCTCTGGAAGGGCTACTGAGGCGGCGCCGGGCCGCGCTCCGGCCGCCTGAACGGCGCAGGGGCCGCGTCCTCTCGGACGCGGCCCCTGCGCGTGTTCGGTCCGGCGCGACGGTCGGATGCGACCGTCGCGGTGTGGTCTCAGTAGGAGCCGAACTTGTAGTTCAGGCCGGCGCGGACGACGGCGAACTCGTCGGAGCGGCGTCCGATGCCGCTGTAGACGACCGGGAAGTTGTTGGCGGCGTTGATGACGAACGCGCCCTGGTTGCGAGTGTTGCGGTCGAGGTTGACGTACAGGCCTTCGACCTTGAGCGTCACGGCCGAGGAGCGGAAGAAGTTCAGGAACGAGTCGGTGGGCAGGGCGTACTCGATGCCGCCGCCGACGGCCCAGCCGGTGCGGAAGCTGTCGTTGCCGGCGTAGCCGCCGAAGGAGCGGTCGGCGCTGCCCGAGCCGTAGGCGAAGCCGCCGGTGCCGTACACGAGGGTGCGGTCGAAGGCGTAGCCGAGGCGGCCGCGGACGGTGCCGAAGAAGTCGAGGCTGGAGAG
>NZ_JBKFAV010000088.1:0-3181 GCF_053345825.1 Methylobacterium sp. C33D | reverse complement strand
GCTCCCCGTTTGGCTGGCGCACTACAACGACCTTCATCCTCATCGCGCGCTCGGCTACCGCTCGCCGCGCGAGTTCATCACCCGATCAACCCAGGAGACCCTGTCCGGTTTTTAGGGGGCAACAACACTCGACCCCTACCGCGATCATCTCGAGGCGCGCTGGCAGGCCGGCTGCCGCAACGCCGCCGAGCTCGCGCGCGGGCTGATCCGCGCGGGGGCCGACATCCGTCCGAGGGTGGTGCGGGATTGGGCGATGAGACGGCGTCGCGCGAGCGCGGACGTGATGGACGCCACGCCGGGCTCGATGAGCGCGCCGCGATGGCGGCCCCCGTCGATCAGCCGGACGGCGTGGCTTCTGCAGGCGGACCCGAGCGCAATCGTTGCGGACGATCGCCGCTTCCTCGATCGCCTGCGGGTGACCGCTGCAGACGCAGCACCAGCTCGATCAACTCTTCGCGGCTCAGCCGTTCAAGGTCGCTGCGGCCCATCTCGCGAGAGAATCAGCGAAGTCCGATCCGCGCAAGGGCGTGGGTAATTACCTGAGATGATCTCCAAGGCGTTGCGCAAATGGGTCGCCAAAGCCGGAGCACAGATCCAGTACATCGCGCCAGGATCGCCGTGGGAGAACGGGTACCATGAGAGCTTCAACGGCAAGTTGCGCGACGAGTGCCTACGCCAAGAGATCTTCTAATCGCCGAAGGAGGCGCAGATCGTGATTGGTCTATGGCAATCCACCTACAACCGCGTCCGACCGCACTCGTCGCTTGGCTATCGGCCACCCGCGCCTGTCAGCTTCCCAGATCTGGCCGTCCGGCTACCCATGGCCGCTACCATGCAGTAGCCTCCCACTCGGCTCGGTCCAAAATACCGGTTAGGTCAGAGGCGCGCTATTATGCTCAGGCCGATGTCCAAGTCTTGCCGCCTGATCCAAACCAAATGGCCGCTGGGACAACCGGCGCGGTTCACGTCCTCTTGATGTCAGGGGTGGTGAAGAGTCAGCCTGCCGTGAGTTTCTTCGGGGCGGGAGGATGAGGGTCAGCGCACTACTGAAGCGGCGCGCTCTTAATTGTGCCGAACGCCGCGCATGCCTCAAGGGCAGGGCCGTCAGCCTTCAGGTTGATCTCGCCGGGCGTGCAGGCACCGGTCGAGCCTCGGGTTTTGACTGGGAGCGCGAGGGGTATGTTCGATGGGTCAAGTGCGTAGTTCGTCGTGAACCCAGAGACCATCTGAGGCGCCATGGCGGACGGTGTGATCGTACCGCCAGCGGCGAGCTGGCGGATGCCGAACGAGCCCGATACCCCCTTGCCGATGAAGGTATTGGTGCCGATCGCCAGCGAGCCAGTGTTGCCGCTGTAGGCGATTTGCAGAAGCCCGGTGCCGGTCACGCCCATGCAGGCATTGCCATTGATAGACCCCATCTCAACGGCGGTAACCTGCATGCAGATGGCTGGCCCCAACGCGGTGTTGGCGGTGACGGAGAACCGACCGCCACCAGGCACGGACTGCGACCCCTGCACGGTCCCAGCGGACTCGACACTGATTGCGATGTACGTGCCGAAGATGGTGTTGTTGGAGATCGTGAAATCGTGGTTTGTGTCCGTGGTATCGGCATAACGCGCGACGCGGACGCCCTGACCGGTAATGCCGCCATTCGTGTCCGGCGTCCCGATGATCTGGTTGTTACTGATCTGCCAATTATGGCACCGGTCCATCACTACAACGGGCGGCTGTAGCCCCAAGTGGGACTGGTAGGCTTGCTGCCCCTGTATGATGTAATTGTCGTGAAAGTTGAAGTTGTAGCCGCCAATCGCACAAACGAGCGCGCTGTCAGACATGCTGTTGGCGAATGTCGAGCCGCGCACCTCGACGTTGTACGTTCCGTTGGAGAAGGCAAGATTGTCGCTGGTCGAATTCTTGAATGTTGAATTATCGACGAGCCAGTCGTGACCGCCGAACACGAGCAAAGCTTGGACGGCCGGAGATCCGGTAGGCCCGAAGTCGCGGAACGTGGAATTGCGGATGACGACGTTCGAGGTGTTCTGCGCGATGACGCGCGGGCACGAGGTCGTCGTGCAGCTCGACGTGGGCGCGCTCTGCCCACCGCCTGCGAACGTGATCCCGTCGATTAGGATATTTGACACCCCGTCGAACGAAATGCCACTGGCGCGCCCACCGATTTGATAGCCTGTGGCCATTGCGGGATCGAGGTAGATTGTCGTGCCACCGCGAGAGACCCAGCGGGTGTTGGACGCCGGCTCTATGTGTGTCAGCAGTCGACAAATTCCGCTTGGAAAGACTAAATTGCGACCGCCTAAACCAGCGGCAAGGTTTGTCGCGTCTAGAATCGCATTGCCATCGTCGGTGATGCCATCGCATTTAACGCCGAAGTCGGCCGCCTGCACCTGATTGTCAGTCCAGCGATCCCGCTGCTGACGGCAGATCGGGGATCCGGCTACCTTGAAGCAAGTCTCCGACAGTTTGCCGGCCGAGCCCGTGCCCTGGATCTGAATGGCATTAGACTGAGAAGTGATCTTGCCGTTCTGGTAGGTGCCGAGGGTGGGTCCGCCGGGCAGCGTAGCTCGCCCGTTGTTGTCGAACCATCGGGCGTCGAGGATCTGATCGGCGCGCACTGGTAGGACAGCGGTGAACAGTGCGACAGCGGCGGCCATCAAGCGTTTCACGCACATCAAGCGACGATCTCCAGGCTCGAGCCGCTTGAGTGGAAGGCGAGCTTTCGATTGAGCGAGATCATCATGATCGAAGCTTGACTCGCGATGGTAATCAGCAGCGTCACGGAGCAAGCTCTGCTCTTACCGGCTATCTAGAGGATCTAACCGCGGCGACATTGGGCCGCACTCGGCAGCGTGTCTGGATGCGACACCTCCTTGGCGCGTGCGACTACATAAAGATATATTGGGAGCGCGTCCAGGTCAGGTGGTTTTGTGATGGGCTTGGCGCATTCGGTGTTGGCCTTCAGCCGCCCGCGCAGGACCATGTCGGGTGAGCGGCCTTTCAGGGCACGCGCACGGCGGCCGTTGTAGGCGACGTTGAAGCTAGAGCGCCATCCGAGCGTGATGAAACGGCTGGCGAGGTGATGGGTTGGTCGGCGAAGGAGAGCGCCGATGTCCTCAGCCCTGTCCGTCGATCTGCGTCAGCGCGTGGTCCATGCCGTCGCGGCCGG
>NZ_JBKFAV010000087.1:0-3629 GCF_053345825.1 Methylobacterium sp. C33D | reverse complement strand
CCACCGCCGAGGAGACCGCCGCGCAATCGACCAGCGTGGCCGCGGCCGCGGAAGAAGCCTCGACCAACGTCAACACGGTCGCGGCAGCCGCCGAGGAACTCGGCTCGTCCGTGCAGGAGATCGGCCGACAGGTGCAGGGATCGGCCAGCCTCGCCCAGGCCGCAGTGAGCGATGCCGATCAGACCGCCCACCTCGTCCAGGCGCTCAGCCAGAACGCCGCGCGGATCGGCGACATGGTCGGGATGATCTCGGGCATCGCCGGCCAGACCAACCTCCTGGCGCTCAACGCCACGATCGAGGCGGCGCGGGCGGGCGCCGCGGGTCGGGGTTTCGCGGTCGTGGCCACCGAGGTGAAGGCGCTGGCCGAGCAGACCGCCAAGGCGACCGAGGAGATCGCGCGCCAGATCGGCGAGGTTCAGGGTGTGACCGCGCAGGCGGTGACGGCGATCGGCGGGATCACCGGGCGGATCCGGGAGATCGACAACGTGGCGACCTCGATCGCGGCGGCGGTCGAGCAGCAGGGCGCGGCGACCCAGGAGATCGTCCGCAACGTGGCCCAGGCTTCGGCGGGGACCCACGAGGTGACGGGCAACATCGCGGGGGTGGCGCAGGCGTCGGAGGAGACGGGGGCTGCGGCCTCGCAGGTCCTGTCGGCGGCCTCGGAGCTGTCGCGGCAATCCGAGCATCTCGGCGCAGAGGTCAGCCGCTTCCTCGCCACCGTCCGCGCGGCTTGAGGACGCCATGACCGACATCCTCGTGCTCCCGGTCCGGCTTCACGGGTCGGATCAGTCCGACCGACTGCACGCCGATCTCGCTGCCGCACATGCGCGGGGCGAGGATCTCGGCTCACGCGTGCCCCACATGCAGGCTGGTGGTAAGCGGCTGCTGCAGATGTGTCGCGAGATCGAAGCCCTGATCGCCGAGCTGCATCAGCCCATGGGCGAACTCAGCGCGTCGGATCAGGCCATACATGATGCGCTGCAGGCTCTACTCGGCGTAGTGCAGCCCCTCGCTGATGCGACGCGGCGGCTTCCATTCGACGCCTGAGCGTGCGGACGCCTATGCCCTACTATACGCACACAGGAGGCCGTCGTGGATAGGCTTCTGTTGATTACCGACAGCCTACCCCGGGCCAGGCAGCTGGCGCGTTCCCTCGGGCCAGCCCGGCGCTGCACTCTTCAAGACCTGTATGACGACGTCGTGCCATTAGGCCAGCCAGACTTGGTTGTCGGTGACATCGCCCGGCTCACCTCCGAGGCGATCATGCGCTTGCGGCGGATGCTGGAGCCGCTGCGAGCGGCCGGCGCACCCTTTCTGTTCCTGACCCACGGCAACGCCGCTCGCGCCGAGGCCCAGGCTCGGCTCCTCGCCCCTACCGACATCCTCCCGGCCATGTCGATCCTTGAGCGGCTGCTGGATCGGATCGACCGGCTCCAGGAAATCGGCGGCTCCGCCGTCATTGCCCGAATGGCTGACGAGGCCCGGCAGTTCTTCGATCGGGCGTTCTTTTCCGGGCAGGTGATCACCCCCGAGCTGGCAAGCACCGGCACCGGCCTGATCGCGCGCGCCGTACAGCATTGTGGCGTCCGCGATTGGATCCGGGCGGTCCAGCGCTTCGACGAGGCCACGCACCGGCACTGCCTGATCGTCACAGGCCTTGCAGTCGCGTTTGCGACCAAGCTCGGTTTCGACGATCTGGACAGCTATCGCCTAACCAAGGCGGCGCTCCTGCATGACGTCGGCAAGACCCGGATCTCGACCGCGATCCTGAACAAGCCCGGCCGGCTCACCGATGAAGAGATGGCCGTGATGCGTACGCACGCGGCGCTCGGCTACGACATGTTGGTCGGCAGCGGTTTCTCACCGGAGATGCTGCAGGTCGTACGCTCACATCACGAGATGCTCGACGGGTCCGGCTACCCGGACGGGCTACGGGCGCCCGAGATCCCCGACCTCGTACGCTTGGTGACGATCTGCGACATCTACGGGGCTCTGATCGAGCGGCGGCCCTATCGTGCGCCCATGCCGAGCGGGGAGGCCTACGGCGTCGTCCAGTCCATGACCGGTCGGCTCGACGCTGATCTGATCACAGCGTTTCGTCCGGTGATAACCGCATTCGATCCAATCGGGGTCGCTCCAGCCTAGTCGATGAGCCAGTGATTGATAATTTGTCGGAACGAGCTCATTGGTGTTGATCGTCTAAAATGCTGTGACTCTAACAGATCTGGTGGGCCCGGCAGGACTCGAACCTGCGACCAGACCGTTATGAGCGGTCGGCTCTAACCGTTGAGCTACAGGCCCCTGGCCTCATATAGCGGCCAGGTCTCTAGCGTCACAACCCGCGCCCTTCAAGCCGAGCGACGACGCGATCAGTGCTGCGGATCCGAGCTTCGGCCGGTGAAGATCACCAGACCGTGCTCCGCAATGAGCGCACGAAATGCACAGACGGCTTCCTGATCCGTGGCGAACTCCGCGGACCACCGCGTGCAACCACCCCCCAATGTGCACGACCTCGATCCGCCAGGGGCCCTGCGAGCCGGCACGGCGGAAGATCTCGACCTCGACCCTTTCACCGTCATGGCTCACGGGACCGGACAGCGAGGAGTGCTCGAAGTCCTCGTCCCCCATAGGCGACGCGCTCACGCCTCCTAGGCCCGACCGTGTTCGACACCGTCGGTGTCTTCTCCCTCGACGATGTCGTCCGCCGGCTCGACTGCACGTGACTGGCAGCCGCTGCTGTACGCCCGTAGAGTTGATCTCATTGCCGTCACGCCTCCTTGAGTCTCCATAAATCAACCGCTGAGCGATTGATAAATTTGGAGTTCTACGTATAGTGTAAGCTAGAATGAATGGATTTGTTATCCGCCCGTTTACTTCGGCAATCTAATTTCTGGATTGTTTCGCGGTTCAGATTGATCTGACCTCACTGGCGATGTTTCTGAGTTGGCCGCAGAAGCGGCGTGTAGAGTCAGAAAGATAGCAGATCATGGCTTCCATCACCCTGTCGGCAGCGACGCGTCAGAACCTGCTCTCGCTGCAGGACACCGCCCAGCTGATGTCGACCACCCAGAACCGCCTCGCCACCGGCAAGACGGTCAACTCCGCCCTCGACAACCCGACCAACTTCTTCACCTCCCAGGCCCTCGACGGCCGCTCGGCTAGCTTGAACTCGCTCCTCGACGGCGTGTCCAACGGCATCCAGTCGATCCAGGCCGCCAACCAGGGCATCACCTCGATCCAGAAGCTGGTCAGCCAGGCCAAGTCGATCGCCAGCCAGGCGCTCTCGACCCAGCTGACCACCACCGGCACCGCCGCCAACGCCTACAGCGCCAGCACCGCCTCCCAGACTGTCCTGCTGACCATCAACGGCACCTCGGTCTCCGCCACGGTCGCCGCCTCCTCGAGCATCAGCTCCACCGTCGCGGCCCTGAACTCGGCCGTCGCCTCGGCCTCGACCTCGTCCAGCGGCTCCTTCGGCGCCGGCGCGATCTTCTCGGTCGATAGCACCGGCACCAAGATCGTCCTGAACGCCCAGGCCGACGTCGAATTCCAGAACTCCGGCAGCCAGACGGCGCTGGGCTTCACCGCCTCGGGCACCACCGCCTCGACCTACGGCACCGCCGCCAGCA
>NZ_JBKFAV010000086.1:0-3633 GCF_053345825.1 Methylobacterium sp. C33D | reverse complement strand
TCTCCAGCAGGGCGACCGCTTCGCGTTTAAACTCGGGCGTGAACTCTCGTCTCGTCTTCGCCATCCGACACATTCCCCGCTCAGCATGAGCGTATCAGAGGTGTCCGCGATGCCGAGGGAGGATCAACCAGCCCGCTTCCATCCCAGACCAGGAGCTTCACCCGGTCGGCGCGTTTTGACCGGAACACATAGACCGTGCCGGAGAACGGATCCGCGCCCATCGCGTCCCGGACCAGAACGGCCAGCCCGTCCATGCCCTTGCGGAAGTCCACCGGCCGGGTGGCCAGCATCACGCGCACCGGGCCGGACGGTCCGATCATGGGCAAGCCTTCAGCGCCTGGATCACCACCGCGATCTGAGCCGCGCTCGCGCCCTGAGCGATGCGGACCGTGGCGCCTGCGATCTCAACTTCAATGCTGTGCCAGCCGCATCGCTTCCCCAGCTCTGGGCTCAGCTCGGCAGACGTCGGCTCCTGCGGGCCCACACTCAGCACGGCCGGCACGAACTGCAATGGGCGCTGATCTTCGTGCCTCTCAGCCTGACGCATCAGGCGCCGCCACGTGAACAGCTGCGAGGCGCTCAATCCATGCCGGCGTGCCACCGCGCTGATCGAGGTGCCCGGCCCATCACTCTCGGCGACGATGGCGGCCTTGTCCTCATCCGACCACGTCCGCCGTCGGCCGGCCCCGGTGAACAGCTCCAGGCGCCGGATCGGCTCCGACATAGCCATACGCCCTGACATCGACATGTGACAGAGCTCCCATTCCGCTCCGTATGTCGCCTTCACACCGCCTGCCAGAAGGTGCCGCCCAGAAAGCGCTTACGGTTGAGGCTGAGGTCATAGGAGTAATCCTAGGACCTTGAGCATGACCCAGGCGGGTATCGAACTGGTGAGAGCCGAGCGGCGTCGACGCTGGACGCGGGCGGAGAAGGAGCGGTTGGTCGCCGCTTCGTTTGAACCGGGTGTGTCGACCTCGGATGTCGCCCGCCGGGCCGGTCTCCACGTCAGTCAGCTGTTCCGCTGGCGCAAGTTGCTGTGCGAGCGTGTTGGTGCTCCCACGCCAGCGCTGGTCCCCTCGTGATCACTCCCACGTCCGCCGCGATGACGGTCGAGCCTAGTCGAGCGCACAACCGCTGCCGTCGCTCCGGCGGAGTGATCGAGATCGATCTCGGCAGAGGCCGGCGCGTTCGGGTCGGCTCCGACGTCGATGCCGCGGCGCTTCGGCGGGTGCTCGACGCCCTGGAGGGCCGATGATCCCACTGCCGGCCAACGTGCGGGTGTGGCTGGCCACCGGCCACACCGACATGCGCAAGGGCTTTTCCAGTCTCGGCCTGATCGTCCAGGAGACGCTCAAGCGCGATCCCCATGGCGGGCATCTGTTCGTGTTCCGCGGACGGCGCGGCGACCTGATCAAGGTGATCTGGCACGATGGCCAGGGCGCGTGCCTCTACACGAAGCGGCTCGACCGCGGCCGTTTCCTGTGGCCCTCGGTGGCGGACGGAGCCGTGACGATCTCGACGGCGCAACTCGGCTACCTGCTCTCGGGTATCGACTGGCGGATGCCGCAAGAGAGCTGGCGTCCGAGCGCTCTCGGCTGAGGATAACGCGTTACAGCGCTTGAAGAATATGCTCTTCTCTCAAGCGTGCCGAACGCGCCCGAGCCCCCGCCGCTTCCCACGGATCTCGCCGCCGCCCATGCCATGATCCTGGCCGAGCGGGCGGCCCGGCTCGCCTCGGAGATCGCGGTCGAACGGCTAAAGCTGGAGGTCGCCCGGCGGCGGCGAGAACGGTTCGGGACCTCCTCGGAGCGCAGCGCCCGGATCGACCAGCTCGAACTCGTCCTGGAGGATCTGGAGGAGACGCTGGCCGAGACCCGAGCGCAGGCGGCCGCCGAGCCCGAAGCGCTCTCCGGTGCGGCTTCCTCGCGGCGCAAGCCCGCCCGCCGGCCTCTACCCGAGCACCTGCCGCGCGAGCGCGTCGTCCATCCCGGCCCGACGACCTGCGCCTGTTGCGGCGGAGCGCGCCTTCGTCACCTCGGCGAGGACGTCACCGAGACCCTGGAGCGGATCCCGGCGCGCTGGGTCGTGATCCAGCACGTACGCGAGCGCTTCTCGTGCAGCGACTGCGAGACGATCGCGCAGGCTCCGGCCCCGTTCCATCCGATCCCGCGCAGACGCGCGGGCCCGAACCTTCTGGCCGAGGTGATGATGGCCAAGTTCGGCCTGCACCTGCCGCTGCATCGCCAGAGCCAGCGCTTCGCCCACGAGGGCGTACCGATCGACGTCTCGACGCTGGCCGGCTGGGTCGGAGCGGTGACCACCGCCCTGTCGCCCCTGGTCACCCGGATCGAGGCCCATGTTCGAGGGGCTGTGTCAACGGGCGCCGAAGTCTGGTTCTTCCGCACTTCGTGTGGCGAAGTGGGCCGGCCAGCGTGACGTGCCCCATCTCCGGAGATCGGCTTTCCGGAAGACGCCATGCCCCGCCGTATCCTGCCCCTCGTGCCCGATGGCCTGACCGTCGTCGGCATCGAGCCGGCGACCGACCCGCTCATCGTGCGCGTCGTACCCCATCCGGGCCCGACCTGCTGTCCCACCTGTCGATCGTCCGCGGGCCGCAAGCACGGTCACTGCGAGCGCACCCTCGCCGATTTGCCTTGGCAGGGGCGGTCCGTCCGCCTGCGCCTCCGGCTGCGACGCTTCCGCTGTGCGAACCCAGCCTGCCCGCGGCGGACCTTCAGCCAGAGCGTCGGTGACGTCGCTGTCGCTCACGCCCGCCGATCCGAGCGGCTGCGCGTGCTCCAGCGTCATCTCGGTCTCGCCCTCGGTGGTGCACCCGCCGCCCGTATGGCGCATCGTCTCGCGATGCCCGTGAGTGGCGATACCCTCGTGCGCCTCGTGCGTGCGGCGCCTCTGCCAACACAGCCCGAGCCCGGCATCGTCGGCATCGACGAGTGGGCCTGGCGGCGCGGGCGCAGCTACGGCACCATGCTCGTCGACCTCGAACGTCACACCGTCCTCGATCTCCTGCCCGACCGGGACGCCGAGAGCGTCGCCGCGTGGCTGCGCGCCCATCCGGGCATCGAGGTCATCGCTCGCGACCGCCGACGTCTTCGCCGAGGGCGCCCGCGCGGGCGCGCCGCAGGCCCAGCATGTCCTCGATCGTTTTCACCTGCTGCGTAACCTCAGCGTCGCCCTGCGTGCGATCGTCGCCCATCATCATGGCGTGATCCGCGCCGTCGGTCGTGCGCTCATCGATCAGGAGGTCGAGGCAGCGCAGGATGCGAAGGAAGCCACGCGTCCGCCGACGGCGATCGAGGTTCGGAAGCGGGCGACGCACGCGCTGCGTCGGGCTCGGTACTCCGAGCTCAAGCGGCTGTCCGAGGGCGGCGCCTCGGTGGCCGGCATGGCTCGGGCTCTGGATCTCGATCGCAAGACGGTGCGGGTCTGGCTGCGCCAGGACGCGCCGCCCTCCTGGCGGCGACGCCGCACCGTGTCGACGATCCTCGATGAAGTAGCCCCCAAAATGACCGGACAGGGGCTCACGCTTATGGAAGTGTGTGCCTATGACCGACCGTATGGTGAGTTCTAACGACCCGCCCCGCGCCGAACGCGTCGAGGTGATCACCTCCGTCC
>NZ_JBKFAV010000085.1:0-3639 GCF_053345825.1 Methylobacterium sp. C33D | reverse complement strand
AACGCCGGACCGCCCCCTCCGGCTCAAGTCTACGGTCAAGTCGAGACACAAAACGATCCTCTCGTTCGGATCGTCAAACTGCCCGGTCAGGTTGCCCCACAGAAGATGGGGTCGGAACATCGCTTACCCTAAACCCGCCCCGCTGCCTGTCCGGTCAAACAGGGTGCACTCCAGTACGTCAGGTCGCGCGCGTCGAGGAAACTCCACAGTGTGCCGATCCCGACCGTGAGACCGTGCTCGGCCAAGAGGCGAGCCCGCATCTCCTCCAGGGTGACGTCGTCGTTCTCGTCGATCAGGCCGCGCAGGAATCCTTCATGCGGGTCGAGCTTCGAGCGGCGCGCCCGTCCCTGCGGGCGGGCGGCCACAGTGCCCGTCGTGGCGAGGGCCGCCCATCCAGCGGATCGCGGTCGCCTTGCCGACCCCGAAGCGGGCGGCGGCCTGACGGCGTGAGGTCGCGGCTGCGGCGTCTACAACACGCTCGCGCAGGTCCAGGCTATAGGGGCGGCCCATGCATCACTCCCGCTATCGACAAGCCGAGTGAATCAGCTCCCCGTGAACCCCAAACCCGCGACTCAACCCAAACCGAAAATGCTCTAGGTCGCGAACCCATAACGGCTGGCACGGGTGAGGTGCGGCGCTGTTAGCCCTCTGAGCAGGAGGGACTTGGATGGCGCGGTTTGACCTAACGGATGCGGAGTGGGCGGTGATCGAACCGCTGTTGCCGACGGACGTGCGCGGCAAGGAGCGCGTGGATGATCGGCGGGTGCTGAACGGGATCTTCTGGCGGCTGCGCACGGGCGCGCCCTGGGCCGACATTTCGTGCTTAAAAACGATCAAGTACGTCTAGAACACGCGCCGCGGTTGAATTCCAGCTGAACGCGCTGCGTCGAGAAAGCCCCTTCAGCGCGAGCGCATTTCGCAGGTCGGCATCGTTGAGCATCTCGTGAATGGCGCTTCTTATCGATTCAATGCTTTCTGGATCGATATAATATGCGGCGTCTCCCGCAACTTCAGGCATGCTCGACACGTTTGAAGTTACGACGGGACAGCCGCATGCCATCGCTTCTAGTATGGGCAAGCCAAAGCCTTCATACAAACTCGGATATATTGAAAACAGAGCTCCGGAATAGAGGGCCCGCAAGTCGGAATTTGAGATGTTGTCGAGAAAGTAGACGTGTTCCGAAAGGTTGTGGGCAGCAACCAACTCTCTAAGGTAATCGACTCCCCAGCCCTGTTTACCCACAACGATCAATTTGCAGCGACAAATTCCGGTTTGGACTATGGAGCTATACGCTTCAATTAAACGTTTATGATTTTTTCTGGGCTCCAGTGTCCCGACACAGATAATATATGGTGCCGAACTTAGGGCGTTCTCAAGGCGCACTCTCGACACCTCTGTTGCGTTGGCGCGTTCGAAGCTGGGATCAATGTCTATCAGCACGGACGTCACGTCGTTCGGTCTCTTGCCAGTTATCCGAAGCAAATCTTTGCGGCTTGTTTCTGAAATGCTAAAGACGTGTGATGCGTGTTTGAAGGCGTTTATATTCATTGCGAAGTTATCAATCGCGTCGACTGTAAAATATTCTGGGAAAAGCGCCGGAATCGCGTCATAGTTAATCGCGAGGGTGTGGATTTTATTGAGACACAATGGTAAAAAGTGGTTTATCAGGTAAAAATTAATACCCCGACTGAGTAGAATGCTTTCGAACTCCTCCATCTCTGTCGTGATATCGGCCCCAACTGGATGCACCGAATGCGGATCGGTCGATTTTAAGACTACCTCTCTAATCCTGTATCTAGTAGTCCCGGCTACTTCGATCAAAACCTCGACTTCGTCTGAGGAGAAGAGAGTGACTGGCAGCGCGGCTCGGCCGTCCATCCATCGCCACGACCCTTCAGGTGGATAGAAGCCGCTGGCCAAGCGGCTGTCGTCAAGGGACAATGATGCGTGGGTACTGCTGCTTCGAATTTCGATGCGAGCTAGCGACACGCCGAGCTTTCTTGTATCAGCGCCGGCGCCCGTGTATTTTGGCCGGTCTGCGCGGCTTATGATGTGGAACGTTTGTAGCGGACTTGGCCCGCGATAGATATATTCGTTTTCTCGCCTAATCGGAATGTGTAAAACGCCGTCGGACTCGAACATGATGGCGGGGTCTTCTGAGTAGTATCTAGAAAATTCTTTGCTCTCTGACGTCTCTAAAGGTAATTCTAGGAACTCAGGCCGTATCGAGAGGCCGCTAAGAAGTTCTTCGTTGCATCCTCCTAATTGTGGATCAGTGATTAAGGTAAAATTAACATCAGGCCTCCGTTCTGTTATCGAGTTGATAAGACCAACGGCGACGTTGTATATTCCTGCGGCCATTCCCTGTTGGAATGCGCCGCCATCAATGGCGATATTTATCCGATTTCGTTTTGCATTAGAGCGGCGAATATCTAGAAATGTAGCCCGGAGTGCTGATCCAATTTGGTTTAGTCGTTCAAGGACTTTTCTGCGTTCAAAGTTCATGTGAAGACTCGCTTGTGAGGCGCGGTCTCACGAGCGATGGTCGCGCTCGGAAGCAGATCGAAATTAGTATTCTGTGATGAAAGTGCAGCATCTTGGGCTGATCGGTTAATGGTGAAGCGAATTTCTAAGTTATTAGTAGTGTGTGGCCGATGATTGTTAATTGCCATGTTTAATCAACCCGCTGCGTATGGGGCAGATTCGGCAATCGATTAGCCACTTCATGTGTCAAAAATTTCTCGATTTAGATTGTGATGCTGTAGGTCAGTTTAGCGTTGCTCTGTGGTGTCATTCGCACGGCGACTATGATCAGGGTATCGGGTTATCTGTTGCTTATGAGGCCATAGTAGTCGCATATCAGGTCGCGGTATTTGGCGGCCTGGATCGGTGCGTGGAGCCGCCTGCTGGCAGAGATGTCGATGGCCAACAGCCGGTCATTGCAGGCGGTTGGGTCGCTGGCCAGCGCGTAGGACAGCAGGTGGCCGTTCGGCGTGCCGCGCAGCCGCTCGGCTGGCGCGCCGAGGTCGAAGGCCGCCACCGGCAGGCCGGTGCGCAAAGCCAGGGTTAGCGCGTACGCGTAGGTCTCGGACCAGATCGACGGCAGCAGCACCAGATCGGTCGCGATCTGGGTGACGAGATCGAGGGTCTCATCGTCCTCCCAGTGGCGGTCGGTATCGGCGATCTGGAGGGCCGCTTGAGCGACCCGGTCCAGGGTCGGATCGTCGGTCGAGTACCGCCCCGTCTCGGTGACGCCAGCGCCCTCAAGGTCGCCCGTCAGGGCCGGGTCCGAGTAGCCCACGATCGCGAAGTGCAGCGGCAGGTCCCGCTTGCGCGCGTCGGTGGCGAGCGCCTGCAGCAGCAGTCCGCCCTCGGGGAGACTGATCGCGCCGAGCACGGCGACACGGCGGACGCGGCCGGGCCGCTGCAGGGCGGTCGCGCGCACCGACCGATCCGGCTCGACGTGCGGCCGCACCGTGACGGCGAGGTCCGGGTAGACCGCGCGGATCCTGGCCGCCGTGTCGGAGGACGGCGCGAACACCCGCGCGGCGCCCGCCAGGAACGCCCCGAACGCCGCCCGCCGCTCGCCCGGATCCGGCTCCTCGAACCCGTCCGCGTCCACCGCCAGGCACGACCGG
>NZ_JBKFAV010000084.1:0-4209 GCF_053345825.1 Methylobacterium sp. C33D | reverse complement strand
GCCGCGGCGGACGCGCCGCCGCGGACCGAGCCTCCGCCGCCGCGCGCGCTGGCGCCGGCGCCGCGCCCCCGGCCAGCGGCCACGCCGCAGCTCTGAGACCCTGCGGGGCCGGCCGGTGCGGCCCGGCCTCGCTCATCCGACAATCCACGCCTGACCGGGCCCCCACTGCACAGGTCCGGCGGGTCACCGACAGAGCCACCAGCAGAGCGAAGTGAGAGGTGCCCCATGGGATCGATGCGGACCGCGTTCATCTACGCGGCCATCCTGTCGACGCTCCCGCTCCCGGCGGCCGCGGCGGAGACGTGCCGCGACCATTACCGGAGCGAGGGGACGCCGATGCTCCAGGCCATCACCTACAAGACGTGGATGATCTTCCCCTCGGTCAGCCCCAGGGCCGCGTTCGACCGGGTGACGCGGGCGGTCCTGGCCGAGGGGTTCGTGGGCGTGCACGTGGAGAAGGCGCTCGGGACCCTGACGGCCCAGCAGGAGACATCCGGTTCGGGGCGACCGCAGACGCTGCGGGTCGTCGTGCGCAAGGCCGGGGCAGGCAGCCGGGTCGACGCCCTGTTCATGGTGCAGGCCGGCCAGATCGGCCAGGACGTCGACCAGAACCTGTGCCGCATCGTCGATGCCGCGGCGCAGTAGGCCCCGATGTCGACCGGCTCCAGTCACGCGACCCGGAGGCGAGGTTCCGATGCGCAGTCCGGTGCGCGCTTCGGGGCGAGCTTCAGTGCGGGGCCGGCCGTGACGCGCCTCCCGGCGGCCGCCCTCGCCGCATCCCTCGCCGCATCCCTTCTGGCGCCGTCCTCGGCCCGGGCGATCGACTGCCGCAAGGCGGCCAGCCCGCTCGAGCGCCTGATCTGCGCCGACGCGGCGCTCCGGAAGGCCGACGCCGCCCTGGGTGCGGCCTATGCCGGCCTCCTGCACGGCACGGACGACCCCGAGATCCGCGCGATGCTGATCGCCAGCCAGAAGCGCTGGGTGGCGGCCCGGGACACGCGGCTCGGCGACCTGGACGCGGCCGGCGCGCGCGCCCTCGTGCTGGGGGCGATCCGGGCACGGACCGAGGCACTGTCCGGCCGCTCCAAGAGCGATCCGGCCCGGCCGCACTGGATCGCGGCGGCGCTGCGGCAGCGGGCCTTCGCGGCGCGGTTCACCGGCGGTCCCTTCGCGGGGTTCGACACGGCGTGCGACTTCCTGCCCGTCGGGCAGGACCGGGTCTACGGCTGCTTCGGCAGCCGGCGCTACCAGAACGGCGACCGGGTCTGCACCCTGTCCGACGACTGGGCGAGCGGCCACACCACCGAGACGCGCACGGTCGCGCGGGTCGTCGACGGCGCCGCGCGCACGGTGGCGACCTGTACGATCGGCGAGGGCGGCGACGCGGAATGCCCGGGCCCCGACAATCCCGACGGCCGCTGGACGCGGCCCGCCGCCCCGGCCGCCGCCGGCGCGGCGGCGCCACCCGCCGGCCCTCGGGCCGCGCTCGACGTCGAGCTGGCCCCGGACGCCGATGCCGAGACCTGGCTCTCGACCTGCCTGACCGACCCCGCCTATCCGCCGCCCGACCCGATCCCGGCGGCCCGGACGGCCCCGGGGTCGAGCCCGCCCGCGCCTGCGGGCACCCCGAGCAGCCGGTGACGATGAGACCGCACGCCCCCACGCCCGATCCGTCCACCGCTCCGGTCCCCGGGCCGTCCCGCAGGCGCGGCGTCCGGGTCGCCGCGCTGACGCTCGGCCTGACGCTCGGCCTGATGCTCGCCGGACCGGCCGCCGCGCAGGACGGGCCACCGGCGCCGCGGGTCGCCTCCGCCGTGAAGGGCCTGCGCTTCGTGCCCCTCGCCGAGCTGCCGCGGGCCCCGGGCGGGGCGGGTCGCCGGGCCGGCTGCCCGGGCGAGGTCGCGCCGGCGCAGTCCGAGGCGGCGCGGGCCGTGACTGCCCGGGACTGGTTCATCCTCGGCGAGGCGGCGCTGGGCCGCTACCGGGCCGTCAGCTTCGCCAGCGACCTGCAGCAGGGGCCGAGCGGCACCTGCTTCGTCGCGGACGGCAATGTCGGCCTCTTCGACGGGGCGCGCCTCGTCGCCCTCGTGTACGGCGCCGGCCGGACCGGCGCGGTCGGCCGCATCGCGGCGCGGGCCGGTGGCGTGCGCCTCTGGGACGGCGAGCTGCCGCCCGCCCCGGTGGGCGACCTGACGCTGCGCGCGGACGGGATCCTGTCGCTGGAGCCGCCGGCCAAGGTCGAATCCGTCTGCGGCGGCCGCGGGTCGATCCCCGCGATCCGCGGCCGCCCGATCGACGAGGCCCGGACGGCGCTGATCGCCGCGGGCTGGACGCCGGTGACGGGGGCGCCGAGCGACGATGCGCGGGAGCGGGGTCTCGCCCGGCGCGGCGTCACCGAGGTCGACGGCTGTTCCGGGACGGGCCTCGCCTATTGCAGCTTCCGGTATGTCGGGGCCGCCGGCACGCTCTCGGTGACCACGACGGGCGACGGCGATCTGCCCGAGGTCCACGCATACGGAGTCACGTGCCGATGAGACGGATCCTGCGGGCGCTGACGCTGATCGCCGCGACGGCGACGCGCGGGCCACGGTCGATCCGGCGTCCCTCCGGTCCGTCGGCACCGTCGCGTCCCTGGTCGGGACGCGGCGCTTCCAGGTGATCGCGGTGGAGGGCAGCATCGACAAGGCGCGTATCGGATCCGGCTGATCTACGCGCCGATGACCGGGAGCTGCGCGCTGATGGGTCAGAGATCCTCGATCGCTCCGATCCCCGCTGAGCACCGGCCCGCGGCCGGCCCCCCGGCCGCCCCGCGGGCGCTCGCCTCAGCGCGTGCCGAGGCAGCCGGTCCCGGGCGCCGGCAGGACCAGCCAGGCGCCGCCCGCGTAGAGGCGACGGACCGCCCCCGGCGCCGCGGGCCGGAGCACCAGGTACGCGCGGCCGGCCGAGACCAGGGCCCCGTTATCGGCGGCCGCCAGGGCGGCGGGGTTCCCGAGCGCCACCACGGTCTCCGGCTGGACCGCGAGGGCGGTCAGCGCGGTCACGCCGAGCCCCCCGGCGAGCGCCGCCGCGACGGCGCCGACCGGCAGGCCGCGCCGCGGGCGCCGATCAGTAATCGTAGGCATGCTCGAACCGTCCCCCCGCGGCCTCCACGGCGCGGATCTGCGCGACGAGCTGCTCCACCGCGGTGTCGTAGCCGACGCGCTGCCAGCCCGGCTCGGACTGGATCGGCATCGCGAACAGCGGCTCGGCCCCCGCGAGGGTGACCGTCCGGCCCGGCGGCAGGAGGACGGTGGTGAGGATCCGGCGGTTGCCGGCGATCTCCAGGACGGTCCGGCCCCGCGCGCCGAGACCCCGGACGATCTCCGTGAAGGCCCGGTAGCGCGGCGTCTCCATCAGGGCGGCCGGGCCGCCGTCGCCGGCCGGGACGGGGCCGAGGAGGGTGATGCGCGGGTCGGCGGCCGCGTCGCCGGCATCGAGCCCCGCCACGACGCTGCGGATCGTCAGGCCGGCCGGGTCCATCCCGGCGAGCCACGCGATCCCCCGCGCGTAGGCCCATTTCAGCCCGTACTGCAGCGTGAGCGCGCCGCGCCGCTCGACCGCCCGCAGCGACGGCGTGAACGGGACCTCGTGCCAGAGCCGGGACAGCGCCGCGTCGAACGGGTAGCGGTACCAGGGGGTCTGGCGCAGGAACGCGGCGTAGTCCGCGAGCAGCCGGGCGTTGAACCGGTCCTCGTCCGTGGGCTCGGGCCCCCGCCACCGCGCGGTCAGCGCGCCGAGGGTGCGCTCGTAGGCCCCCTGGATCAGCATCTCGGCCGTGAAGCTGAGGCCGATCACGTAGTTGGTGACTTTCTGGCCCGCGGTGACGTCGCCGATGCGCCCGGCCGCCCGGGTCGCCCCGCACAGGCTCGTCCAGAAGCCCGTCGTCGTCGCCCAGTAGTCGAAGGCCGATTCCGAGGCGGAACGCGTCACCCCGGCGAGGTCCGCGTAGGCGTGGACGATGTCCCATTCGGGGAAGGTGAGGTAGCTGTCGCCGGCCGCGCGCTTGTAGCCCTCGGGGGCGATCCCGAAGCGCCCGCCGCCCGCCGCCCGGACCTGCAGGGCGGGGTCGGGCGCGGCCGCGCAGCCCCCCTCGATCGCCGCGACCGGCAGCGCGCAGGCGAGCGCGAGGACGGCGAGGCCGGCGGCCGCCCAGCGGGCGAGCCGCCAGCG
>NZ_JBKFAV010000083.1:0-6402 GCF_053345825.1 Methylobacterium sp. C33D | reverse complement strand
GCTCCCCGTTTGGCTGGCGCACTACAACGACCTTCATCCTCATCGCGCGCTCGGCTACCGCTCGCCGCGCGAGTTCATCACCCGATCAACCCAGGAGACCCTGTCCGGTTTTTAGGGGGCAACAACAGTCAACCACGCGAGTGCCGACTGGATCAAGTCCTTGGTCAACGAACTGGGCGTGGGGTTCGTTCTGAGCGGCACCGAGCGCGTCGTGCGCATCTTCGTCGTGAACGACCAGCTCCCCGGGCGGATGGCGGACCCGACCTTCGAGGTCGCGCCGTGGCGGCTCGACGACCCGACGGATTTCGAGAGTGCGAGGCTCTACTACGCGAACTGGGACATGCAGCTGTTGGAAGTCGGAGGATTTACGGAGGTTTCCGGTCTCTCCGATGACGATCTTGTCGCCCGCCTGATCCTCGCCAGCCAGGGCTGGCCCGGGCTCGGGGCCAAGCTCGTTCATTTCGCGAGCAAGGTCGCCATCGAGGCCGGCTCGCCCGCCCTGCGGCTCGATCAGTTCCACGCGGTGTTCGAGCGTCTGAAGCTGTTCATGCGCCGGGCAGGGCGAAACCCATTCGCTCCCGGGAAGTTGCCGGCCGCCCGCGAGATCTGGATGGACGACGAGACCTTCTCCGCGATGCTGGACCGTCTCGATGAGGAGCGCCGCAGAAAGCTGAGGGACGCCCGTAGCGCAACGCTTGCGGTGGGAGCGGTCGCGTGATCCTCCCGGGCACCGATTGGGACTGCGACGAGGAAGGCGCCGTCCCGGCAGCCGAGGTCGCCGCGCCGGCCTTTCCCATGGCCGTGATCCCGCACGAAGACGAGAGCCTTCTCAGCGTGGTGGCTCGCGCGGGCGCCGCTAACGGGCGCGACCGTCTCGTCCAGGTCTGCTCGCTCGCCGGGACCGCGATCCCGTACGCCACCTACCTGCCCTTCGCCACGTTCCAGACGACGGCGCTCGCATCCCTCCTCGGGATTGGCGTCGGCGAGGTCGAACGCCGGCTGTATCGGCTTTGCTACGATCCGCAGCGCGTCATGCAAGCGGGAGTGCTCCACGGCGTCGAGGTGCGACGCAAGCATCTCTCGACACAGGTCCGGCGTGTCTCGCCGGCTTCCCTGAGGAACACGCTCCATCACCGGGCCATGTGGGACCTGAAGCCCATACCCTGCTGCCTATCGGGTCGGGACGTGCTGATGAACCGCTGCCCAGGTTGCGGGCATGCGATCACCTGGAAGTCGACCGCCTTGCACCTGTGCGGCCATGCCGAGTGCAGGGCGGACCTCAGGGACGCCAGTACCGAGACCGTGGACGCCGACACGCTCCGCAGCGTTCGCGTGATCGCGGATCTTTACTCGCATGACGCCGCCGAGCGTATGGATGCCCGGAACCGCCTACCGGCGGACCTGCGGTCGCTCCCTGCGTCCGACCTGATGGACCTCGCGATCTTCTTCGGCGTTAGCGCGGGCGACCCGGCCGGCAGCACCGTAGCTGCGAGGCGGAGTTCGCTCGCGTCCGGGAACTACGGCAACTGGACGACGGCCGACTTGGCGGCGGGCGCGGACTTGATCGCCGACTGGCCCCGAAGCTTCGCGCGACTGGCTGACCTCGCCCTCGACGCGTCGGGAAAGCGCCCCGGTCGGTTCGGTTTACGGAAATTCTTCGGGCCGCTCGTCGAGGTCATCGATCCGAACCGCTTCCCGGACGCCACCGTACGAGCAGCCGAGCGGGCCCTATCCGACGTGATCGCGACACGGTCCGGCGTCGTGCTGCGCCCGGACGAGAACAAGCGTTTCCGACCCGGGCATACCGGGATCACGCTCAGCGCGGCGGCCGAGGAGCACGGCATCGGCATCGAGCATCTCGCGCGGATGGTGCGCCGACCGGGCTTCATTCTCGCCGGCTCCGGCGGGAAGGGCATGCCGGTGGTGCTCGATGCCGCCAAGGTCGAGGCGGCGGTGGCTTCGTATCGCGACATGATCGAGCCCGAGGTCGTGCGGACCCGCTATGGCTTGGACGCGGCCACGGTGGAGCGCCTGGTCTCGGCCGGGCAGTTGATCCGCGCCGACGGACCCGAGCGTGACCTCAGGCTGAAACAGGTCGACTATCTCCGCCGGTCCAGCGTCGAAGCACTGGTGGGACGGCTCGAAGCCAAATCGCGCGAGATGGCCGAGTGCGGTACCACACTGGCCATGGCTCTGCTGCCTGCCAACGAAAGGCCCGAGGCGCGCGCCGAAGTTCTCCTTGCCATCTTGGACGGTAGGCTCACGCTCCTCCGGGTCGAACGAAGTCGGAAGCGATTCGGCTACCGACTTATCGTCGACCGATCCGAGGTGCACGCCCTCGTGCTCGATGGAACCGGACGGCGGCAGGAGACCGTCACGCTTCAACTCGCCGCCGAGCTGCTCGGGTTGAACTGGGAGGTGACGAGGGAGCTCTGCCAGCGGACGGGCATCCCACTCGTCCGTGTCGGCAGCTCCAACAGGCTGGCGATGCGCGATGTCACCCGGCTCAAGTCGACCTACGTGTCGGGCGGGGAGGTCGCTCATCGGATCGGGACCATCGCCAGGCATCTCCATCGCCACCTCCAGCCACTCGGCATCGAGCCCGCGTTGGTGCTGCGCACACGGGGGCAGAGGCTTTACGACCGCGCGGTCGTCGAAGCCGAGGCGGCTCACCTGTTGCGATCCGGCAGCCGACGCAAGAAGATGGGCGTTCGCGCTGAAAATGCTTCGCCGGATAGCTCAAACGGTCGGTGACGATGCTGCTCGACACGTAGGCCAACGGAGTGAAAGGCGCGCTCCGTTAGACCGGGAGGTCGGAAGCGCCGCCTACATATAAAGCTTCCATGCTGACCGCCACGACAAGACGGCGCCGAAGTGCCCTGCTAGGATCGGCCCGTGACCGATTCGCGCGTGTTGAAGAAAGGCTCGGCTTTTACGCAGCGAGGGATGGCAGGGACTCGGCATTTGCGCAGCACGGACTCGGCAAGATGTGATGCCTGCGCCTGTATCTCCCTCCGCTGGCGCACGTTGCCGGACTCGGCTTTTCTGCAAGCGCACACGCGCCTGACACGCAATGCCCCGCAAGCGCCCGGCCCGCATCGGCAAGGCGCTTCCTCTCGGCAGCCCGAGGCATATCGTCCGAAGATCGAGATCGTCTGGATCGAGTTGCCGGGAAATCATGTGCTGAGGACCGTGCGGCTTACCGCCCACGGTCTCAGTCGCACTTCGCATCAGGCCCGGCGGCCATAACGTCTCGTGGTCCTGCCACAGCCCCGCCCAGGTCGATCACGGCCTCTGGGCGGTCCCGATCGCGCCGCGCCGGCCTCGAGGGGCGGCGCTCACCGCTGTCGACCGTCGTCGCGGCGCCGGACGGCCGCGACGGCGCGCGTCAGCCCTTCACCAGCTTGCACGTGCTCTCGGAGAGCGGCTGGAAGGCTTGGTCGCCCGGGATCGTCTTCAGGATCTTGTAGAAGTCCCACGGGCCCGTCGACTCCGCCGGGGACTTCACCTGGGCGAGGTACATGTCGTGCACCATCCGACCGTCCGGGCGCAGCGTGGCGTTGCGGGCGAAGAAGTCCTGGATCGGCAGCTCGCGCATCTTGGCCATCACCGTCAGGCCGCCGTCGGTGCCGGCGGCTTCGGCCGCCTTCAGGAAGTGGAGCACCGCAGAGTAGTCGCCGGCCTGCACCATGGTCGGCATCCGGCCGCCCATCCGCTCGCCGAAACGCCGGGCGAAGGCGCGCGTCTGCTCGTCCAAGTCCCAGTAGAAGCCCGTCGTCAGGATCATGCCCTGCGCCGCCGGCAATCCGACGGCGTAGACGTCCGTCAGGAAGATGTTGAGGCCGCCGAGCCTCTGCCCGCCCTGGAGGATCCCGAACTCGCTCGCCTGCTTGATGGTGTTGATCGTGTCGGCCCCCGCGTTGGCCATGCCGATGATCTTCGCGCCGGAGGCCTGTGCCTGCAGCAGGTAGGACGAGAAATCGGGATTCGGGAACGGGTGCTTCACCGAGCCGAGAACCGTGCCGCCCTTGGCCTTCACGACGCGGGCGACCTGCGCCTCCAGATCGTGCCCGAAGGTGTAGTCGGCCGTGATGAAGAACCACGTGTTCTTGGGATCGTCGGCCAGCGCCGAAGCGGTGCCGGCCGCGAGCGCGTGGGTGTCCCAGGACCAGTGGGCGCCGGTCGGCGAGCACGCGGCGTTGGTCAGCGCCATGGAGCCGGCGCCGGAGTTGATGTCGATCTTTCCCTTGCTGCGCGCGACCTCGCGCACGGCCAGCCCGGCAACCGAGGAGTTGGCGTCGAAGATCGCGTCGACGCCCTCGGTATCGAACCACCGGCGCGCGATCGACGAGGCGATGTCCGCCTTGTTCTGGTGATCGGCGAAGATCAGCTCGACCTTCCGACCATTGATCGGACGTCCGAAATCTTCCACCGCGAGCTGCGCGGCCGTCACGGAGCCCCGCCCGGCCAGGTCCGAGTAGCCGCCGGACATATCGGTCAGGATGCCGATCTTGATGCCGCCATCCGCGTATTGCGCGGAGGCAGGCAGGGCGGTCAGGGCAGCGGCACCGAATGCGGCGGCCGCCACCCAGCTGCGACGGATCATTGTATCCTCCCAATTCTCTGGTTCTTGTGCGGTCACCCCGAACCGGAGCGCCGCCGTCACTTCGAAAGTTCGCGTTCCGGGCCTCAGAGATAGCTGCGGCCGTCGAGGTAGGCCTTGCGCCAGCGTCTGATCTCGACGCGCTCGAACAGGCCGACCGTGTGGAACGGATCCGCCTGGATGAGCGCCTCGGCCTCCGCGCGGGTCTCGACGTCGACGACGTACAGGCCGCCGCCGGCGTCGCTCCCGTCGTCGTTCAGCTTCGCACCGCAGGCCAGGAGCCGGTCCTTGATCCGGTCGAGGTAGACGAGATGCTCCGCCCGGTTGGCTCTGCGAACGTCCAGGCTGCCGGCCTTGTCGAAGGTCTCGATGATGAAGGGCATGGCGATGGTCCCGTCAGTTGGCCGCGATGGCGGAGGGATGCTGTGCCAGCGGCGTCACGCTGATGGCCATGAACGGGTAGAGCGGCAGCGAACTCAGGACTCGGTGGAGCTCGTCGTTCCCGGCCACGTCGAAGACACTGTAGTTCGCGTACTGACCGGCGATGCGCCACAGGTGCCGCCACGTCCCGTCATGCTGGAGCTTCTGGGCGTAGGCCTTCTCCTCGGCCTTGAGGCGATCCGCCTCCGCCTTCGGCAGGGACGCCGGAAGGTTGACCTGCATGTGGACCATGTAGAGCATGACGTCGATCCTTTGCCGCCGGTCTCGCCGAACGCGCCCGGACTGCGATCTGCTGCGCCGGACGGTGCCGCCCGGCTCCGAGACCCGGCCGTGACCGCCGCGGTACGGCCGCGCTCGGCGCTGTCCTGCCGTACGCGCCGCGGCGCCCGATGGCCAGACCGATCCGGAAACGGCCCGGGTCAGGACCAGGGGCCCCCCGGCGATCCGAATCGCGGCGTCCGCCCCGCGATGGCCGGTGACGCCGCTCCGGGATCGCCACCGGATCGGCGCGGGCGGCGGATGTGATCGATCGTCCGGCGGTCGCGTCGGCCGTCATCGACCCTGTCCGCGATACGGCGTGGCACGCTCGCCAGCCGGCTCGATCGGCGAGGAAATCATCGAGGCGGTGCAAACCTGAGCGGCCGCCGCCTTCGGACACCGCCTCGCGCCCGTGTCTGGACGGCCAGCTCGGGGGCGCCCCCGGCCCGGGAGGTCGACGCGCGACCCGAGCCTACTCAGGCTTGCCCCTCGCTGAGGGGCCTCCGCGGTCAGAACGAGGTGCAGTCCGGACGAACCGGCTTCGCGGCAACTGTCGAGCGCGATGCGGAAGCCCCAGCCGCCTCGAGCGTGCTCACCGCGGCCTCCGGCCGTCGTCGCCGCGATCCGGCTCGGTCCCGGCTGCGCGGCGCAACCTCAGAAGCGTACTGACGCCGCGATGCGGGCGGCGCACCCGGATCATGCGATCGGGACAGCCGATCAGGTGATGCCGCGCGGACCGGACCGGCGGCGCGGCATCGCGGTCGTCGGACGGGACGGATCTGCCAGAGGCCCGAACTCTACAGCTCGCTCAGGAGGTATGATTGGCCTTGCGCCTCGCATATCTGTCAGTACTTGCCAATTTATTGAATAACGATGCTCATTTCCGCGTTATTATCGGGCATGACTCGAATGGCACGGCCGCGGATTTCTATTTCATGATCGGCGAAAGCCGTTGAAACGTTCATGCAGGGTGCTAGGGTGTGAACCGAACCAAGCCGTTGCGGGGTCTGTCGTTTTGTGATTCCAGGCGGCCGTTCTGCGGCCTGGAGGCGGTGATGGCGGACCTGTTCTGGCTCTCGGATGAGCAATGGGCGGTGATC
>NZ_JBKFAV010000082.1:0-6537 GCF_053345825.1 Methylobacterium sp. C33D | reverse complement strand
GGAGCGGCGGCCTGAGCCTCGGCGGCCTTGGCAGCGCCGGCCGCCGCGGCGGCGGCGGCCGCAGCGGCGGCCTTGCGTTCCTCGTCCTCGCGACGGCGGGCCTCGGCGGCCTCGCGCTCGCGGCGGGCCTGCTCCTCGGCCTCGCGGCGGCGCGCCTCGGCCTCGGCTTCCGCCTTGCGGCGGGCCTCGGCCTCGCGGCGCTGCGCGTCGGCGGGGGCGGCGGCGCGGGCCGCGCTCTCCTGCTCGCTCAGGGTGCGCAGGACGACGCCCGAGGCGGCGCGCTGCGCCGGCCGCGGGGGCGGCGCCGTCGGTGCGGGGGCTGCCGGACGCGGAGCGGGGGCAGGCTCACGGGCAGGGGCGGCCGGCGCCGCACCGATGACGCGGCGCTTCACCGTCTCGACCACGACCTGCTTGGAGCGGCCATGGGAGAAGCTCTGACGCACGGTGCCCGCCTCGATCGGCCGCTTGAGGCCGAGCGGCTTCGGGGAAGTCCGGTTCAGAGTCTTGTCGCCCGGGTTGTTCGTATCGCTCATTCAGCCTGAACCCTGAGGGTTTCCATCGTCCCGTGAACCGACACCCGGTGGCGCCGGTCAAAATAGTCCTGCGTCGTCAACGTGAGGCTTCGTCGATCCCGCCGATTCGGGCTGGATCGGGCTCCCCGGTCGCCGCGGCGGCGCCCTCGAAGGAGCGTAGCCGACGCCAACGCGACAGGCAGCCGGCGGCTCCGGCTCCTGCGACGAGCGCAGCGTGTATCACATGATCCCGACCTAAGGCCATGTCCAATTCGTCCTCGGACAGGTCATCGATGATCGGGATCCTTGACATGGCGTCACCGTGGCGCCTGTGCAAGGCCGACGCGATCTTGCGCCGGCCGTCCGGGCTCGCCTCGGCGGCGTGGATCACCGCGATCGCACCGGGCTGGCCGCCGATCGCGGCTTCCACCTTGGAGAAGCCCGCGACCACGCAGCCCGCCTTGTTGGCCATGGCGATGGCCTGCCGGAGATCGTCCCGCAGTCCTGCGGCGATCCGGTCCGGCAGGTCGGGGGCGGCCGGCGTCGGCCCCTTGAACGCCCGCGAGAACAGGTTCTTCCGCACGGCGGTCGCGACCGCCTCGCGCCGGGCGCTGATCCAGGCGCCGCGGCCCGGAAGCTTGGCGCGCAGGTCGGGCACGACGCTGCCGTCCGGCCCGCGCACGAACCGGATCATCGCGTCCGGCGCCTGGGCGACGCGCGTCACGATGCAGGTCCGCTCGGGCAAGCGGCGGCCGGGGCCGGCATCGAGCCCCCCGGCATCCAGCCCGTCCTCGGGCGAAGTCGTGTCGACCGCGACCATCGCGCCTCCGCGTCCGGCTCTCGGCTCAGGCCCCGGCCTGCGCGGGGGCGGTCTCTTCGCCCTCGGCCGCCTCGGCGCCCTCCTCGGCCCCTTCCTCGGCTTCCGGCTCCGGCAGGGCCTCGATCCAGCCCGCTTTGAGGCGGGCGGCCATGATCAGGGCCTCGGCCTCGGCGCGGGACAGGTCGAACCCGTCGAGGTAGCCGGCGTGGCGGACGGCCTCGGGGCCGCGGCCCTCCGTGTAGCCGACGAGGTCGTCGGTGGCGCAGCCCGCCAGATCCTCGACGCTCTTCACGTCGTTCTCGCCCAGCGCCACCATCATGGGCGTGGTGATGCCGTCGATCTCGCGCAGCTCGTCGGACACGCCGAGCTCGGTGCGGCGCGCGTCGTGCGCCTGCTCGATCCGGGCGAGGTGATCCTGGGCGCGGGCCTGGATCTCGGTGCCGGTCTCCTCGTCGAGCCCCTGGATGCCGGACAGCTCATTGAGATCGACGTAGGCGATCTCCTCGACGTTGCGGAAGCCCTCGGCCGCCAGCAGCTGGCCGACGGTCTCGTCGACGTCGAGCGCCTCCATGAACACCTGGGTCCGCTCGGCGAACTCCTTCTGGCGGCGCTCCGACTCCTCGGCCTCGGTGAGGATGTCGATGTCCCAGCCGGTGAGCTGCGAGGCGAGGCGCACGTTCTGGCCGCGGCGGCCGATCGCCAGGGACAGCTGGTCATCCGGAACGACCACCTCGATGCGGTCGGCCTCCTCGTCGAGCACCACCTTCACCACCTCGGCGGGCTGGAGCGCGTTGACGATGAAGGTCGCCTCGTCCTCCGACCACGGGATGATGTCGATCTTCTCGCCCTGCAGCTCGCCGACGACGGCCTGCACGCGCGAGCCGCGCATGCCCACGCAGGCGCCGACCGGGTCGATGCTGCCGTCGCGGGAGATCACCGCGATCTTGGCGCGGGAGCCCGGATCGCGGGCCACCGCCTTCACCTCGACGATGCCGTCGTAGATCTCCGGCACTTCCTGGCCGAACAGCTTGGCCATGAACTGCGGGTGCGAGCGCGACAGGAAGATCTGCGGGCCGCGGACCTCCGAGCGCACGTCGAACAGGTAGGAGCGGATGCGGTCGCCCGGGCGGAAGGTCTCGCGCGGGATCATCTCGTCCCGGCGCACGATGCCCTCGCCGCGGCCGAGGTCGACGATCACGTTGCCGTACTCGACGCGCTTGACGATGCCGTTGAGGATCTCGCCGATGCGGTCCTTGTACTCGTCGAACTGGCGGGCGCGCTCGGCGTCGCGCACCTTCTGGACGATGACCTGCTTGGCCGACTGGGCGGCCACGCGGCCGAAATCGAAGGGCGGCAGGGTGTCGGAGATGACGTCGCCGACCAGCGCGCCCGGGTTGTAGCGGCGGGCCTGGTCGAGGGTGATCTCACGGGCGTCGTTCTCCACCTGGTCGACGACCAGGAGGTGGCGCGAGAGGCGGAGCGCCCCGGTCTTCGGGTCGATCTCGGCGTGAACGTCGGTCTCGGCGCCGTAGCGGGAGCGGGCGGCCTTGGCGATCGCCTCCTCCATCGCGTCGATCACGATGGAGCGGTCGATCACCTTCTCGCGGGCGACCGCGTCGGCGATCTGGAGGAGTTCGAGCCTGTTGGCGCTGACGACGGCCATCGGTGTCGGTCCTTCTCTTCCGTCAAATCTTCGGGCAGGCCGCCGGGCGGCCGGCACGGGGGTCTCAGTGCAGGGAGTCGCGGTCCTTGAGCCGCGACGCCTTGGTCACGATGGGCTTCTTCGGGCCGGTCCGGGCCTGCTTCTGGGGCTTGCCGGCGGGGCTGGCCTTGCGGGGACCCTTCGGCTGGAAGGGTGCGCGCGCCGGCGGCGGCGCGCTCTCCGCGGCAGCCTCCTCGTCGTCGGCCTCCTCGTCGTCCTCGTCCGCGGCGGCCGGTCCGCCGCGGCGGAGCGACTCGCGGATCAGCGCGTCGGTGAGGACGAGATGGGCCTCCGCGAGGTCCTTCAGCGGCAGGTCGATGCGGCTCGGCAGCCCTTCCTTCACGTCGGGCAGATCGATCGGGACGGTCGTTCCCGTCGGGTCCGGCGCGCCCAGGATGCCGCGGAAGCGCTTGCGCCCGTCCAGCGGCGGGCTCAGCTCGACCTTGGCCTCGTAGCCCGCCCAGCGGGCGAAGTCGGAGACCCGCACCAGCGGCCGGTCGATCCCCGGAGAGGAGACCTCCAGGTTGTAGGCGCCGCCCACTGGGTCGTCGACGTCGAGGATGGGCGAGATCGCGCGGCTCACCGCCTCGCAATCGTCGATCGTGAAGGTGCCGTCCGGCCGCTCCGCCATGATCTGCACGGTGCAGCCGTTGACGTTGGACATCCGCACCCGGACCAGCCGGAAGCCGAGGCCCGCGAGCGGTCCCTCGATCGCCTGCGCGACGCGCGCGGCGATTCCGGCCTCGCGGACGAGGCGCTTCTCGGACAGATCCGCTTCAATCTCGGACGACATGGGTGTTCAGCGCGCAACCTTCGCGGGGTTCTGCCTGGCCGCCCGCGGCGCGGGGCCTCGTGCGGCGAGAGGGCGTGCGGCGAAAAAAAAGAGCGGACCCGGTGGGGCCCACTCCCGAACCGCAGCCTCTCGACCGCCATCAGAACTGTTGAGAGCTAGATAGCGGCCCTCGGCCCGGAGCGCAAGGCGGATCCGCCGCGCCGCGCAACCCCGCCCGTCCCGACCTCCGCTCATCCTTCGACGCCCGCTTCGCGGTCATCTCAGGACGAGGGGATCGGTTGAAGATCGGCCGCGTTTCAGCCGCTGCGCGGCACCCGCCCCTCCAGCGGATAGGCCGGATCGTTGTAGCCCGGCGTCGTCGGATGCCCCGCGGCCACGAACCCGTCGACCAGCGCCTCGTCCTCCGGGGTGAAGGCGTAGTCGAGGGCGCCCAGATATTCCTGCCACTGCGCCTCGGTCCGCGGGCCTGCGATCACGCCGGTGATGAGTCGGTTGTTCAGCACCCAGGCGGTGGCGAACTGGCCGGCCGTGATGCCCCGCGCCTCGGCGTGCTCCTTGAGCGTACGGGCAATCCGCAGGGATTCCGGACGCCACTCGGTCTGCATCATCCGCGTGTCCTGCCGCCCGGCGCGCGACTCGGCCGGCGGCGGCGCGTCGGGATCGTACTTACCGGTGAGCACGCCGCGGGCGAGCGGCGAGTACGGCACGACGCCGAGCCCGAAATGCGCGCAGGCCGGCAGGTGCTCGGTCTCGGGCATGCGGTTGAAGGCGTTGTAGTAGGGCTGGCTCACCACCGGCCGGTCGATCCCGGCCTCGTCGCAGAGCCGGCAGATCTCGGCGACCCGCCACGAGCGGTGATTCGAGACGCCGAAATGGCGGATCTTGCCCGCCCGCACGAGGTCGGCGATCGCCCGCACCGTCTCGGCGAGCGGCGTGTCGTGGTCCTCCTTGTGGAGGTAGTAGATGTCGATGAAATCGGTGCCGAGGCGGCGCAGGCTGTCCTCGGCGGCCTTCATCACGTGGACGCGCGAGAGGCCGCGGTCGTTGACGCCCGGCCCGGTCGGGTTGGCGACCTTGGTGGCCAGGACCCAGGCGTCGCGCTCGGCCTTGATGGCCCGGCCCGTGATCTCCTCCGAGCGGCCCTCCGTGTAGACGTTGGCCGTGTCGATGAAGTTGATGCCGGCCTCCCGGGCGCTGGCGACGACGCGGCCGGCCGTGGCCTCGTCGGTGGGGCCGCCGAACATCATCGTGCCGAGACAGATCGGCGAGACCTTGAGGCCGGAGCGGCCGAGCGTGCGATACTGCATGGGATCCATCCAACGTCCGTCGTCCCGCTATCTCGCCGCGGGAACGGCGCGGTCAACCACAACACAGGTCAACGCCGCCCTGTAACCGGCGCGCGGCCGCGGCGAACCGACCCGTGACGGCACCGATGGCTCGGGCAGCCGTTCCCGCCGGTGGCCCGTTCCACCGGCGCGGCGCCGGCGTAAACCGCGAAGCTTCCGTTCGGACCCATGATCGATCGCTTGGCCGCTCCCCTCGGCATCCCCCTCCCCTGGCTCGACCGGGCCGGCCGCCTCTCCTGGCTGAAGCTCGCGGTGTTCGCGGGCTGCGTCGCGCCCGCGCTCTACCTCGCGGCCGCGTACCGGCTCGACGCCCTCGGGGCGAAGCCGATCACCGCGCTGATCCACGCTACCGGCGAGTGGGCGGTGCGCTTCCTGCTCTTCTCGCTGGCGATCTCGCCGCTGCGCCGCCTCGCGGACTGGCCGAAGGTCCTCGTCGTGCGGCGCATGCTCGGCGTGACCGTGATGGCCTACGCGGTGGCCCACCTCACCCTCTACGCCGTCGACCAGAACCTGATCCTCACCAAGGTGATCTCGGAGATCGCACTCCGGCTCTACCTGACGATCGGCTTCGTGGCCCTGATCGGCCTGATCGCCTTGGGGCTGACCTCCACGGACGCGGCGATCCGCAACCTCGGCCCGAACTGGAACCGCCTGCACCGCCTCACCTACACGATCGCCGTGGCGGCCCTGGTCCACTACTTCCTGCAGTCGAAGATCGACGTCACCGACCCGGTCTTCTCGGCCGGCCTGTTCCTGCTGCTGATGGGCTGGCGGGTGATGCGGCGTTTCCAGTGGCCGGAGCGGCCCTGGTCGCTCCTCCTCCTGGCGATCGCCGCAGGGCTCGCGACCGCCGGGCTGGAGGCCGCGTGGTACGGCCTCGCCAGCGGTGTGCCGGCCAACCTCGTCCTCGCCGCCAACCTGGACTTCTCCGGCCCGATCCGGCCGGCCTGGTGGGTGCTGGCCGTCGGCCTGTCGCTCCCGCTGGTGGCGCTCGTGCGCGGCCCGAAGGCCCCGATACCGGGCAGGCGACCGGCCCAGGCGGCCCGCCGGGAGCCTATCCGAGAGCCCGTCCGAGAGCCCGTCCGAGAGCCCGTCCGAGAGCCCGTCCGAGAGCCCGTCCGAGAGCCCTTGTCGCCGTCGGCCTGATGCCGCAGAACCCGCTCCCGGTCCTCCGCCGCCGGCGGCCCCGGGCCCAGCGGAGCTTTCGAGACGCCATGCGCGGCACGCCTCTCCTGATCGCGGGCTTGCTCGCGCCGACCCTCGCCTTCGCGACGCCCGCGAAGCCGGCCGCCAAGGCGGCGCCCGCCGCGCCGCCCCCGTCCGCCGCCGCGCCGGCCGTCGCGGCCTGCACGCCGCCCGAGCCG
>NZ_JBKFAV010000081.1:0-6539 GCF_053345825.1 Methylobacterium sp. C33D | reverse complement strand
CCCTGACCAGCGCCGGCAACTCGCTCAACTCCGCGGCGAGCACGCTGGGCTCGAACCTGTCGGTGGTTCAGAACCGCCAGGACTTCTCCAAGCAGCTGATCAACGTGCTGCAGACCGGCTCAGCCAATCTGACGAATGCCGACCTGAACCAGGAGGCGGCGAACTCGCAGGCGCTGTCGACCCGCCAGTCGATGGGCATCTCGGCCCTGTCGCTGGCCAACTCCGCCCAGCAGGGCGTCCTCCAGCTCCTCCGGTAAGCCTCGGCCCTGAGATCGACATGACGGCCGGGGCAGCGCTCCGGCCGTTCGCGTTTAAGCGCGCATCCAGGACCCGCGCGGCTTGTAGATGAAAGTGTCATGACCGACTGCCGCACGATCACAAGGCTTCGTCAGGAGCTGGCCTTACCTAATCCAACCCGCTCAACGATCGCCAGTCGCAGGTTGAAAGAGCTTCGCGCCGCAATACTATCTGATCACAATCGGACAAAATCTCTAATCGAGCAGTGCAGAGACAATGCGATTTTCCTCGGCGTGATTTCGAGCGTCGATGAGAAGGAGACACCAACCTCGAATAACGACTGAGCAAAGATTGCGTAGCATGACGTTTCATATAAAATTGATCGGCACATTTCGTCGGAACTCCCGCGGAGTCGCGGCGGTCGAATTTGCTTTGATCCTGCCGATTTTGGTCGCGATTTATTTTGGAACCGCTGAGCTGACCCGAATGGTCGGTGCTAGTCGCAAATTGTCCCTGTTCGCCCGCACTGTCGCGGATTTATCAGGCCAAGCTGGCAACGAAAAACCTTCGACAGACGATATGGCGGCGATTGCCAAGTTTGCCGCTGTCGTCATGCGCCCACTTGACACATCAAATATCATCACTGTCGTCAATGCTATGGGCGTCGAGGCGATAAATGGTGTTTTCTACGGTGGCGTCTGTTCCAGTTGGCCACAAAATGCGCGCCCAGTGCTCCAGATAAACGGCACAGGTGGACTGCCGGCTACACCAGCCACGTATCAGTTCGATGGAGCCCGCTACATATTAGCTGAGGTGACGATGCCGTACACGCCTCTTATCGGATCCTCCCTATATAAGTGGATCTTCGGTCCGCAGGGTTTAACATTCAAGCGGCAAATTTCCTGGGCCGAGCGCGAAGGGAAAGAGGTTGTCATGCCGGGTGGATCTAAATGCCCAGTCTATAATTGATCGGTTATGAAAAGTAGCATGCGCTAAGACGAAGGGCCTGTCGCAAACCCGAACGGCTCTTCGTTCACGGGTCGTTAGCCATACCCGCTCAGCTTGCCGCTCTGTCCCCGGAGCCGGCCCATGATCCTGTCCGCCATCGCCGGCACGCTCAAGGGGCGCGCCAAGGTTGATTTCCGGGGCCGGCACTGCTGCCGGCGGCCAATCGCTGGAGGGTGTAGGGCATCGCAGTTCCGGCAGAGATGGTGGGCCCGGCAGGACTCGAACCTGCAACCAGACCGTTATGAGCGGTCGGCTCTAACCGTTGAGCTACAGGCCCCTGGCCTCCCATAGCCGGCAGGTCTCCAGCGTCACAACCCGTGCCCTTCAAGCCGAGCGACGACGCGATCAGTGCTGCGGATCCCGGCTTCGGCTGGCGAAGATCGCCAGACCGTGCTCCGCAACGAGCGCACGAAACGCTCGAACGGCTTCCTGATCCGTGGCGAACTCCGCGGACCACCGCGTGCAACCACCCCCGATGTGCACGACCTCCATCCGCCAGGGATCCTGCGAGCCGGCACGGCGGTAGATCTCCAGGTCGATCGTCTCGCCGTCGTGGCTCACGGGGCCGGACAGCGAGGAGTGCTCGAAGTCCTCGTCCTCGCTCGGCGGCACACTCATCCCTCCTCGGCCGGCGCGTGCTCGGCACCGTCGGGATCCCCACCGTCAGAGGTGTCGGCCACGGGCTCGGCAACCGAAGCGGCGCCACGGTAGAAGTCGCCGTGCCGCTCGACCTCGCCGCTCGTCGTCATCATGCTGAGGTACGTGGCCAGGGTGTTGGGTGCCACGTCATGCAGCCGGTCGCTGATCTGAGCATGGGACAGCCCCTGCGGCCCGGCCTCCTCCAGGAGCGCCTTCAACCGGCCCTTGGCCGAGTTCGCACGAGGGCCGCGGGGCCCGCGCCCTGCACCCCGCCCGCCACGAGCTTGATCGTCGCCAGCCGAGGCACGGCGACGGGGCTGCTCGTCGGGGAGGTCCTCCAAGGGCGTCCCTTCGACGATGGAGGCCAGGGACCGCTCGGCCAGGCGTAGCTTCGTCAACTCCGCGCCGACCCGCTCGAAATCGGCTTCGAGGGCTGCACGCTGCCGCCTCACGTCGGCCAGGGCGTTTGCGAGTGTGCTGTCCTGTGACATCTGAACCGCTTCTCTCCATGATGACACTGCGTGAAGTCGCGCGCCACGCGCCGATCCGAACAAACGATCGTCTCTGACCGTCGAGCTTCGCGCCCGCAGGCGCGTCCGACGGCTGGAGGTCCGGTGGAGGCTCCCCGGCATGGGCAGAACCGGCAGAGCAAAGCCGGGCTTGCCGTAGAGCACGGCACCGACGATCCGGGAGCCATCGCCATGGCGGAACACGTTCGCGGTATGAGGGCCGGCCCGCAGGATCTCCTGCACCAGAGGCTCGTCTACGCTCATGTCGGACAGGCTCTTGAGCAGACAGGCAAGGCCCGCCACCTGGATGCCGAACGACTGGAACTCGACGAACCGCTGCCGCCAGACCTGACGCACGGCTCCAGCGCTGGTGTTGGGGAACGGGTTCGGCGCCGGCTGCGCCGCCGCATCGGCCACGAACGCCGCGATAGCCTGCCGATCGACGATGTCATCGGCCGCGAGCACGGCGGCGGCAAGCTGGTGCTGAGTGATCGGCATGGCGCTCGGCAGTGGTATCGGTTCTGATCGGCGTCCGGCCGGTACCCTCATCGTCAGCCAGCAGCCGTCAGCGCGACGGCTCTGTGAACGCTGCCCTTGCCGATGCCAAGGCGGGCGGCGATCGCCGCCATGCTGAGCCCCTCCGCCGCCAGGGCCTCGATCTCGGCCTGCCGCGCCCGCACCGTCGGCTTGCGGCCCTTGTAGCGGCCGGCTGCCTTCGCCTTGGCGATGCCCTCTCGCTGGCGCTCCAGCATGATCTCGCGCTCGAACTGCGCGACGCCGCCCAGGACGTTGAGCATCAGGCGCCCGGTCGGGGTGGCGCTATCGACGCCGAGGTTCAGGATCCGCAGGGCGACACCCTTGGCCTCGAGCGCGGTGATGATGGTGCCGAGGTGGGTGACTGAACGGGCGAGACGATCGAGCTTGGTGACGACGAGGGCGTCGCCCTCGCGGCAGAAATCGATGGCGGCCTGGAGCTGGGTGTGGCGTCCTACGGAGGAGACCTGCTCGCGAAACAGCTTCCTGCACCCGAGCGCGGTGAGATCACGGATCTGGGCGTCGAGGTCGGCCTCCTGTTCGAGGGTCGAGGTACGCGCGTAACCGACGAGCATGAGGCGAAGGGGGCCCTTGTTCCAATAGGTTCGAAAACCCAAACGTGATCCCGTCCCAAAACTCAAGATGCTTGCTATTGGACTGTTGAGGCAGAGCGTGACCGTTCAGCAGCGCCCGTTCCATTAGAGCGTGCCCTAATGGACCAACTCAGACACTGCGCCTACTTCATGAGCGACCAGGAACCGGGCGGAGGTGTGCTCGACAGCCGCCATATGTCGAAACCGGAATGCCTGCTCGGAGTGGTTTCCAGTCCGACGCCTATCGGGCGGAAATGAATGGAAGCGGACGTGGCCGCCATTCCAGCAGGCGAGCCACCGCAGACCATCCCCTTGCCGACCGGGATGTTCGTCAAAACCGTGCCGCGACACCACCCATGATGGTGCGGGGTGCGCCTGGCGTTGCGTAGCGATTTTGGAACGCGCGATCGTAGTAGGTCGCGTCGAACAGGTTGTCGACGTTGAGGTAGATCCGCACCCCCGGCGTGATCCAATAGTACGAGATCAGGTTGAAGGCTGTATATTCCGGCAGCTTGAAGGTCGACAGCGCGGTCCCGGCAGCACGCTGACCGACATAAGTCACGCCGCCACCAAGGCCGAGGCCGCGCAGCTCGGCACTCTGGAACTCATAAACGCTCTGCATGGCGAAGCTGTTGGCAGGTACGTTCGCGAGCCGCGTCCCAACCGGCAGCGTGTTGTCGCGCGCGACGGCGGCGTCGACATGCGTGTAGGTGCCGAACACCCGCCAACCGGGTGCGAGATAGCCCGCGACCGTCAGATCGAAGCCCCGGCTGCGCACGGAGCCAGCCGCAACGCTGAAGTTCGGATCCACCGGATCGACGGTGAGGACGTTGGTGCGCCGGATGTCGAACACCGCCGCCGTGGCGCTCAAGGTCCCGTCGAGCAGGCTGAGCTTCGCACCGGCCTCGTAGCCCTCGCCTTGCTGAAACGCGAAGGGACGCCCCGAGCGGTCTGTGCCGGTGTTGGGGAAGAAGGAGCGGCCGTAGTTGCCATAGACTGAGACCCAATCCGCGAGGTCGTAGACGAGGCCGAAGCGCGGGGTCGCGACAGTCTCCTGCAGGCTCGTTGTGCGGCCGGTGCGGTAGTCGGTCGAGACAAGGCCGAGATCTTCGACGCGCACCCCGACGAGAGCATGGAGTTGCGGCGTGATGTCGATCTGATCCTGGATGTAGCCGGCGTAGCTCTGAATGTTCTGCAGGAAGTTGGTGATCGAGCCAAGTGGCGGCAGCGGCAGCCGACCGTAGCGGGGGTTGAGCAGGTCGAGGGCGAAGGGATTTGCGTTCGCGTTCGAGCGGTTGAAGATCTCCCGGTAACGGTAGCTGTCGTACTCTAGACCCATCGACAGGGTGTGCCGGAAGGGACCGGTCTCGAACTTGCCCGCGAGATTGAACTGAAGGTCGAGATCGGACCAGCTCAGGTCGCGGTGCTCGAAGGTGCGCCGTAGGGTCCGGCCGTCGCTGAGCACGTTCATGGCGCCCACACCGTCGCCGTAAAGATGGCCGCCGAGCGCCTGCGCACCCGCGGTTACCACCCAGTCCGGATCAAGGTGGTGCTCGATCCGGAGTTGGCCGAGCGCATTGTCATTGCGTACTGGCGGGATACCGGGCTCGCCGATGAAGCGGTTGCGCGGCAGAGCACGCAGATTGCCGTTGATGGGCACGACGCCACGGTCGAAGGTCGTCGCGGTGCTCAGCACCTCGCCCTCAAGGGTAATCGTGGTATCGGCTGATGGCTTCCAGGCGATCACCGGCGCAAGGTAGTAGCGGTCACCGTGCACGAAGTCGCGGAAGCTGCCATTGTCCTCAAAGGCGCCTGTTACGCGAGCGAGCACTTGGCCGTCTTGGTCTAGGGCTCCCGTAGCGTCGAAGGTGGTACGTTTCTGGTTGAAGCTGCCGAACTGTGTTCCGACCGCCAAGGAGCGTTCAGCGAGAGGCTGTTTGGTGATGATGTTGAAGGTGCCACCCGGGTCGCCGCGGCCGTAGAGGAAGGCCGAGGGACCTTTGAGGACCTCGATCCGCTCGATCGAGACGATGTCGGGGGAGTTCGGATAGCCCCGGTTGATCGGGAAGCCGTTGCGGAAATACTCGCCGGTGGAGAAGCCGCGGATCGTGAACTCGCTCAGGCCGAGACCCGCGAAATTGTTCGCGCGGCCGACACCGGCGAGGTCCAGGGCCGTGTCGATGCGCGTCGCTGCTGCGTCGGTGAGCACCTGATCGGGCACGACGACGACAGTCTGCGGGACCTCGCGCAAGGGTGTGTCGGTGCGCGTCGCACTAACGCTGTTCTTGGCAAGATAGCCGTCCACCTTGCTGGATGGTCCGCCGTTCCCGGCGACAGACAATTCGTCGAGCTGCACTTCCTGAGTAGCATCAGCTGCGAGCTGCGCTACCGCAGAACTTGGACCGAAGCCGATCAGTGAGCCTGATTGCGCTACTAATACGAGCGCGGTCGACGCAGCGAGTACCGCGTTGTTTTTGCATTTGATGCGAGAACCGGCCACGGACACAAACCAACCTTAATTGGGCCGTGTCCGTTACAATCTGGAAACATAGGCGGTCAAGCTTGTACGAAGCTATGCGCACAAGTCTAGTTTGTAGTAATTTTAATAAACCTCACAAATCTTTTGGAAGCGCTATAAATTGTCATCCATCCAGGTTTGTGTGTTGCGCGTGCGCTACAGCAATCGGGGCCGTCCAAGACCTGGTATCCGGATCTGGAGTCGAGGCAAGCGTAAAACATGATCAGCTTGGCATATGTCCCTTCTTTGCGAAGCGGAATGGGAAAGCCTAACACTTCAGGATCCTCTAGCTAGACTGCTACCGGTTCCGCTTTCGGGAAGACGCACGTGCGGCTTGGACAACGGCAAAGGGTCGCTATCGGACTGTCTGCTCGGGGTGGAATTCGGCTGGTCTGCTTCTGGGCAAGGATGCATCGAAGCGGACGCAATGCCCGCGCTTACTCGCCCTCCGGACGGCAAAGCGTCATCCTTCCGCTCAGATGTCCCGCCCTTGATACATCT
>NZ_JBKFAV010000080.1:0-7625 GCF_053345825.1 Methylobacterium sp. C33D | reverse complement strand
GCACGGCGGTGTCGCAGGCCTCCGGGCTGTCGTCGGGCTGGAACGGCGGGGTGTCGGGCTTTGCCGGCTACGCGCTGGCGACCGGCCTGCCGGTAGAGCTCGTGCCGGAGGTGGGCTTCAGCTACGATCGGCTGACGCGGGGCCGGGTGTCCGAGCGGGGCGGTCTGGTCAACCAGGGCTTCGGCGGCCAGGGCTTCGCGGTGGCCGACCTCGACGCGGCGCGCAGCCTGGTCGGCGGGCGCGTGACGAGTTGGGCGCTGGCGGGCATTCCGGACCTGCGGCTGGAGGGCCGGGCGTACTGGGCGCACGAGCTGGCCGACACGGCGGCGCTGGTCCGCTCCGACCTGTTCGGGGCGGCGTTCGCGAGCCGGACGAGCGCGCTGGGCCGGGACGGCGCGGTGCTGGGGGTGAGCCTGACCGGCGCGGTCGCCGAGGGCGTGCAGCTGTCGGTGGCCTATACCGGCGAGCTGCGCCCGAACGCCACCGCGCAGGTCGTCTCCGCCGGCCTCCAGGCCGCCTGGTGAGGACCGGGGCCGCCCCTCGCGCGACGGCGCCGTGCTCCGGAGGCGCGCATGCGCGGGACGGAGGGCCGGAATGAGCCACCGACCGAGGCCGGGCGGGCGTCGCGCCGGCCCGGCCTCTTCCGGCGACGGCTCGACGGTCTCGAAGCCGTCGAGCTGCTGGTCCAGAGCGGCCGTCTGATCTGGTGGCTCCTGAGAGGCTTGTGGCTGGCCGCCGGCGCGATCGTGCGCCTGTTCGGCGACCGCTGAGGGCCCGGCCGCGGCCCGCGCGGATCCCGGCTCCGCGCGGTAGGCCTGCGACGATGTTTCACGGGAAACATCGTCGCGTCGCCGGATCTCAGGCGACTGGTCGGGCCTCTCAGCCGAACAGCGCGCGCGCCACGATTCGCGGGTCGATCGGCTTCTGGCAGAGGGCCACGGCGCCGTGGAGCGACGGCACGGCGACCGGGTCGTAACCGGTCGCGAACAGGAACGGCACGCCGCGGGCGTGCAGCGCGTCGGCCACGGGGTAGACGAGCTCGTCCTGCAGGTTGATGTCGAGGACCGCGGCGTCGATCTCGGCGGTGCCGGCGATCAGCGCCAGCGCCTCGCCGACGCTGGCGACCGGGCCCAGGACCTGGGCGCCGCCCTCCTCGAAGCCGGATTTGAGATCGACGGCGATGAAGTAGTCGTCCTCGACCAGCAGGACCCGCCTGCCGGCCAGCGCGCGCGGTTTCGAGGTCATGCGGGGTTGCCTGCGGCTTCTCCCTCGGGAAGGGGGATGTTGATCGAGCAATGTAGCGCCGTGGCGCCGAGTTCGTAGCTGGTCGTCGCCTTCAGGGCATAGGGCAGGGCGTGCACGATCAGTTCCCGCCCGTAGCCGCCCCGCGGCGGCGCGTCCGCGAGTTCCGGCCCGCGGACGAGGCCTTCCTCCACCCATTCCACCAGCAGCCGGCCGCCGCCGTCATCCGCCCTGTAGGTCCGCCACGTCACGCTCAGGCGCCCGTGCGCGGTGGTCAGCGCGCCGTATTTCAGCGCGTTGGTGGCGAGTTCGTGCAGGGCCAGCGCGAAGGTCTGGACCGTCGCCTTGCGCAGCCGCACCACGGGCCCGTGGAGCCGGATGCGCCCCTGCATGGCCGGGGCATCGAGGGCGGCGAGCTCCGTCTCGATCAGGGACCGGAGCGTGATCGGTTCCTGGTCGGAGCGGGACAGGAGTCCCTGGACCCGGGAGAGGGCGGACAGGCGGTCGTTGAACCGCTCCCGGAACGTCTCGCCGGGCCCGGTCTGGGCCATCGTCTGCTTGGCGATGGAGCGCACGACGCCGAGCAGGTTGCGGGTCCGGTGCTGCAGCTCGGCGACCATGACCTGCTGCCGCTCCTGGAGCTGGCGCAGATCGTCGATGTCGGTCGAGGTGCCGAGCCACTCGACGATCCGGCCCTGCGCGTCGCGGACCGGCGCGGCCCGGGTCTGGAACCAGCAGAAGCGGTCCTCGGCCGCGTTGCGGAGCCGGTGCTCGAAGGAGAGCTGGCCTCTCACGGGCGCCTCGCGCCACGCGGCCTCGGCGACCGCCACATCGTCCGGATGGACCGCCTCCAGCCAGCCCCAGCCCAGGCTCGTCGCGTCGGTCTGCCCGGTATAGGCGTGCCATTGCGGGCTCGACCAGATGCAGGCCCCGTCGATCGCGGCGCGCCAGACGAGTTGCGGGATGCCCTGGGCGAGGGTGCGGAACAGCTCCTCGCTCGCGCGCAGGCGGCGCTCGGCCAGCACCCGCTCGGTGCTCTCGACCACGATGGCGATGACGCCGGCGGGGCGCCCGTCTTCCCCGAAGACCGGCGAATAATCGAGATTCATCCAGACCGGCTCGGGTCGGCCGTAGCGGTGCAGGGTGAGCTCTTGGTCCTTGTACGACAGCGTCCCGCCGGCCAGGCCGACGCGCATGACATTGTCGTTGAAGTCGGCGACCTCCGGCCAGCCCTCGCGCACCTTGGAGCCGAGGAGCTTGGGATGGCGCCCGCCCGCGAAGCCCGAATAGGCGTCGTTGTAGATCATGATGCCGTCCTCGCCCCAGAGCAGCACGATCGGCACCGGCGATTGCAGCAGCGTGCTGACCGCGAAGACCAGGCTCTGCGGCCAGCCGGCGATGGGACCCAGCGGCGTCTCCGCCCAGTCGTAGGTCCGGACGAGGTCGGCGAGTTCGCTGCAGCCGGCCGAGAAGATGCAGGCCTCGCCCATGCGGTGACCGACTCGTGAGGCTCCAGCTCGGGCGAGCGCAGCGCGGATGGCGGAAGCCCGGTCCGCGACCGGCCGGGCCGGCCCGGCGGGCGGGTCATGCCGAGGCTACTACACCGGCCCGGTGCCTGATAGGGGCGCCGGCGGCGCGGTCCGCCCCCCGGTCCCCGGCCGATCCCCGCCGGCGCCCGAGGCGCCGCGATGACCGTCCGCGGCCCCGGACGACACGATCCGACACGCGCATCGACCATCGCCGCCGCCCTGCCGACCGGGACCGCGGCCGCCCTCCTGGTCGGCCCCGCCCTCGCTGTGCCCGCCGGGCTGCCGACCCCGGTGGCCGCCCAGCACCGCCGCCCGCGGCGCAGCGCCCGGATGCCCGCCGGCAGCCGGTTCAACACCGTCACGCGCGGCGCGATCGGCGGCGGCAGCGGCGACGACGCCGCCACCGGAAGCACGGCGGCCCCGAGCGGGTGCTAGGCGCGCGCCGGCCGGGCCGCCCTAGCCGCGACCCGCCGGCCCCGGGAAGCGCCGGGCGAACCAGTCGCGCAGCATCTGCCGCTCGTAGTAGAGGCCGCCGGTCGAGAAGCGCGGGTGGGACGTCAGCAGGAAATTGATGTCCGTCACCGTATCCGCGCCCCGCGCGACGGTGCGGCCACCGCGACGCAGGCTGTAGGCGAGGCGGATCCGCGGCGGCGTGGCGTCCGTCACGACCCGCAGGCCCGTCGGGGTGGCGAAGCCGGGCCGGTCGAAGCCGGCGAGATCGACGTCGAGCACGGTGATGTCGAGGCGCTCGTCCGGCCGCAGCCGCGCCGTGCCGAGATCCGTGAAGATCCGGGTCAGCTCGGCCAGGGTGACCCGGAGCGGCTGCCCGGAGCCGAAGCGGTTCTCGGCATCGGTGAACCGGTCCGGCGCGGCGTAGCGCACATTCACCGGGGCCTGCGCCTGAACCGGGGCCGGCGCGGTCACCGCGAGCGCGGCCGCGACCGCGAAGGTGGCCGATCCGCCAGCGAGACGCGCGCGCATACCGAACTCCGCTCCGCCCGACCGGGGCAGTCCTGCCCGGTGGAACCGCCCGGACGGAGCCCGGTATCCCGCCCCCCCGCGCGAATGTCCCGGCGAACATCCGCGCGGACCTCCGGCTGCGACCGAATGGCGCCCACCCGTTCATAGTCTCGCCGCGATCCGGGCGCCTCGTAGCGCAACCGGCCCGAGGGGCGAGCCGGTCATGGGAGTCCGACGCGCATGATGAACTCTGTTCTCGCGCTGCTCACCGTCGTGGCGGTGCTAATTGTCACGGCGCTGATCAAGCTGCCGCTCCTGCCGTTCCGTCTGGTGGGCCGTCTTCTGCGGAGCCGCCCGGCGACGGCCTGACCGCGCCGCTCAGGCGGCCGCGTCGATGATGAACTCCATCCCGCGACCCGGCCCCTGATCGGAATAATCGACGAGCGCCAGGCCACGCTCGGCCAGGGTCGCCTCGACGGTCTCGCGCTCGCGGCGCACCATCTGACCCACCGCCAGCGGGGTCAGGCGGGGACTCGCGCGCCGCAAGCGGTCGACGCCGATACTCGCCGGCATGCCCGCCTCCTCGGCGATCCGGGCCAGGGCCAGACCCAGGTCGCGCGCCTTGGTCTCGGCGGCGGATTTCGGCTTGAACGCCATCAGCTCCTCCTTCTGCGCGGCCGCCCGTCTCAGGCGGCCTGCCTGTCCACGCTCACATCCGGAAAAGCCCGGATCCAGACCCGGCGCCCCTTGGCGTCGTAGACCTCGACCTGCCAGCCCGACCAATCGAACCGCTCCACCACCCGCTCCATCAGCGCGAGCGCGACCCGCTCGGCATGGGCGCGCACCTGCGCCGCGTTGGGAAACCGGCTGCCGCGCAGGTCGGTCACCAGCTCGTGGCCGTCCGTGCAGTGGAAACGGTAAAGCCGCGTCGGCATTGAGCTTCCCTCGATCAATCCACAGCACTCCACCGCGATCCGGGAACGGGACGCATCGGCGGTTGAACCCACCGCGTCGATACGCTTTGTTCGCGATATGTTCTATACGGATTCGGACAGCGATGCACCTTGATCCCGAGACGGCGCCTGCGGAGATTCGTCTCAGGGAGGCCGAGACGATCGCCGTCGCCTATCACCGGGCGGCGAAGGGCGACGCGTGGACCGCGCTCGTCGCCGCCATCGCGGATGCGCTGGTTGATCTCGATGCGCTGGAGCGGCGCCTGGCCCGGCAGGGCGGGCTGATATCCCTGGGCTATGCCCGCGGCCGCACCGAGGCGGTCGGAGTCCGGGGCCAGAACCGGGCCGGCCCGGGGGATTGAGCGCGTTGGGCGCGTTGGGCGCGTTGAGCGCGTTGAGCGCGTTGAGCGCGCGCGGCGGTCCGGGCCGCCGGCCCTGTCGCCGCGCGGGCGGCGACACGCCTGTCGAGGATCAGTGGTCCGAGCCGCCGCGCCGCGCCATGGCGCCGGGCTGGCCCAGGCCGATCGCCTTGGCGAGGGCGGAGCGCTGCTCGGCGTAACCGGGGGCGACCATCGGGTAGTCGGTCGGCAGGCCGTAGCTGTCGCGGTAGCTGCGCGGATCCAGGCCGTGGCTGGCCAGGTGGCGCTTCAGCGTCTTGTAGAGCTTGCCGTCGATGAAGCTGACGATCCCGTCGTGCCGGACCGACTTGCGGATCTGGGCCGCGCTCGGCTTCTCGACCTCGGCCTGCGGAGCCGCGCCGGCCTGCGCCGCCTGGGTCCCGGCGACGAGCCCGCTGATCGCGCCGTGCACGCGCGCGATCAGAGCCGGCAATTCCGCGGCCGGAACCGGATTGTTCGACACGTAGGCGGCGACAAGCTCGGCGGTCATCGCGGCCAAGGTGTTGGATGTCTCATCGAAGGTCTCATTCATGATCGGACTTTCAGCGAGCGTTTTACGTTCCCACGGTTTGGGAGCGGCAAGGGTTTAAACAGCGTAAATATAGAACGAAGACTCGATGAATATCTCGGGATTTTCTCGCACCGCGCGGGGACCGCCGGGCGCCCGATCCGTCGCGCGACCGCGAAGACCGTCGAGGATCCTGGCGCGCGGGCGCGGGCGGTCCGGATGACCGCGCGACGGTCCGAACGGGTCCGACGAGCCTTGTCGGGCGAGACTCGCGCCCCCGGCACGGGCGCGTCGCCGCGGGCGGCGATCGGCGATGGACGGGGACGGGATCCGGCCGCGTCAGCCGGCCCCGTACCCGCCCTTCCGGTTGTCCGGCTGCGGCGCGGGCGGCCGGGTGTCGTAGCCGCCGCTCTCCGGCGGCGCGTCGGAGCCGGGATCCACGGGGCCCGGGGCGTGCGGACCGCTGCCGCCGGCCGCCGGGTCGGGCCGCGCCTCCGGGGCTGCCGGCCGGCCCGGCGGGACCGAGCCCAGGGCCTCCCGTGCGGCGTCGACATCCTGTCCCATCCATCCCTCCCGGCCCGCCCTGCGGTCTCTCGTGCAGGGCCAAGACCGGAGCTCGCCGCATGTTCCCCGCGCGGCCGGCGCGGTCGCCGGGACCGGCCGGCCCCGATCAGGACCGGCGCGCCCGACGATGCGTCACCGCGGCCTCATTTCCGCTCGCCGGTGGGATTGGGCGTCGCCGACGTGTCCGGCGCGACCGCCGGATTGACGGGCGTGACCTTCGACCACGTGGCGGCGATCGCCACGATGGCGAGCAGCAGGACGACGAAGATGCCGACGAGGGTGAGGCGCTTCATGTGGCGGGTCTGGGTCTTCCGTGCGGGGCCTTGAGCGCGGGGAACGGCCGGGACGGCCGATCGATCCCGCGACTCCGCGACCGCTACGCTCCCGCCGGGCGCATCCGCGCCAAGGCGGCTGCCGCGTGCCGGGCCAGCGCCTCGAGCCGGCGGACCGTCGCGTCGTCCGGGATGACCGAGGCGCACCAGTAGGCGCCGAGCGCGGCGACGGCCTCGGGGGAGCCGATCGGCACCATCACGAGGCTGCGCATCGAGGTCAGGCGGTAGAGGGCGACCGGCACCCGGGGATCGCACTCGATGTCCGGGACCACGATGGTCGCCGCGTCGAGCATCGCGCGCCCCGAGACGCACGCCGTCAGCGGGAACCTGCGGCCGCGCCACAGCGGCTCGATGGCGTCCTCGGCGGCGTAGAAGACGGCGTCGCCCTCGCGCAGAACCACGGCGATCCCGTCGGAGCCGGCGATCTCCCGCGCGGTCTCGCGCAGGATCGCGACCGTGTCCTCCAGGGAACGGGCGGTCGCCAGGCGGCGGGAGGCCCGGACCAGACCCGAGGCGGGATCCAGGGAGCGTTCATCCATGGGGAGGCGGCGCGCGAGCACTCCGATCGATCGGGCGACCGTCCCCGCGGTGTCGTCGCGCGACGTCGCCGTGCCGCGGGATCGACGGTCGCGCGAGCGTGACCGGCACCCGCGCGGGCGGCAACAACCTGGATCAAGCGTTTCACCGGCGGGCCCGGGCGCGCCGAGATCGCGCGACCGCGCGGAGATGAGCGGTCCCAGCATCCGCATATTGGTCGTCGCGGCGGAGCTCCTCGACAGAAGTCTCGAAATAGTTCCGGGCCCCTCGATCACGACGCCGCGATGATGTGCTCCAGCGCACCTTCCGGTTCACCGGCTCCGGACCCCCGCCGGCGCTGTTGCAACAATGCACTATCGCGCCCGCACATCCTGACGTCCTGTCCGCCCCGCACACATCCCGTCAAACGGGAGACAGAGGACCAGATGATCAAGAAGCTTCTGCTCGCGAGCGCCGCCACGGCTCTCCTGACCGGCGCCGCCTCGGCCGCCGACCTGCCGCGCCGCGCGGCCCCGCCGCCGGTGTTCACCCCCGTCCCGGTCTTCACCTGGACCGGCGCCTACTTCGGTATCAACGCCGGCTACGCCTTCGACGCCAGCGAC